>DATNNS010000105.1:0-7101 GCA_035601715.1 Rhizomicrobium sp. | reverse complement strand
CCGCCATATCGCGGTCGATCCGACGCTTGTGACATTCGAGGACCTTTACGTTCCCGATCGCGGCACCTATCCGCCGTCCGACGCGCCCTATGTCGACACGCTGCCGGCGCAGGTTTCGCGCGGCTTCCTGTCCAGTGCGCTGGCGCCGACGCCCGACCTGACGCGGGAACGGATGCGCGCCAGCTTCGCCAAGCTGCAGGCGCTGGTCGAGGAGTTGAACAAGCGCCACATCACGATCCTGGCCGGCACCGACGGCTTCGGCTTCGAGCTGATCCGCGAGCTGGAGCTCTATGTCGCCGCCGGCATGTCGCCCGCCGATGCGCTGGCCACGGTGACGAGCAATCCGGCCAAGGTCTATCGGCTGTGGGACCAGACGGGCTCGATCACCAAGGGCAGGCTTGCCGAGCTCGCGCTGATCGACGGCGATCCGTCGAAGAACATCGGCGATCTGCGCCAGGTCGAGCTCGTGATGCGCGACGGCAAGATGATGAACGCCCAGGACCTGCGCGCCACGCTGGGGATTTCGGGGCCGCCGAAGAAGAATTGAAAGCACCGGCCGCGGCGAAGAATCAGGAACGGCTCAGCGCAGTTCCCAAGTGATCGAGACGCCGGCGGTGACGCTCTGCTCGCCGGCAGCGACAGGAACCGGAGCGGCGTTCGCTTTGAGCATCCCCAGCGCCATCATTGGCCGTTCGGCTTCGAAACCGCCTTCGCCGATGGACGTGATCGGGCCGAGCGTCACGCCGGCGGCTTTGGCATAGGTCTGTGCGCGCAGCATCGCATCGGCGACGGCGGCGGCGCGGGCTTGCGCGAGGAGCGGGCGCGGATCCTTGATGCCGAAGGCGATCTCGCCGATGGAATTGGCGCCGGAAGAGACCAGCGCGTCGAGCGTCGGCCCGAGTGTCGCGAGATTCTCCACCGTCACGGACACGGTGTTGCTCACCTGGTAGCCGGTGACGCGCTGCTGGCCGGACGGTGCGTTCACGCTGGCGTATTGCGGCTGCACGGAGAAATCCGAGGTCTGCATGTCCTTGTCGGCGATGCCGGCCTTCTTCAGCGTGGCGAACACCGCGTTCATCGCGCGCGTGTTGGCGGCGAGTGCCGCGGCGGCAGTCTTCGCCGTGGTGACCACGCCGGCGGACAGCTGCGCCTGGTTCGGCGCCCCCTTTACCTCGCCCTGTCCCGTCACGGTGAGCAGGCGCGCAGGTTGTGCCTGGGCATCGGCTGCCGTCGGAAGCGCGAGCGCGCCGACGGCTAGAAGGGCAGCGGCAAAACACGCAATCCTGAAGCGCATGTCGGTCTCCTCGTTGAACGGGCCAACCTCTCCCGATCGCGCGGCGAAACTAGGGCGGAGGCAAGGCAGCCGGCCGGCGCGGCGCGTTTGTTTTGTCCCCGGCGGTTTCCTGATAGGAAGCAGCGGGGCCTGTAGCTCAGCTGGTTAGAGCTGACCGCTCATAACGGTCTGGTCACAGGTTCGAGTCCTGTCGGGCCCACCAAAACAGATATCGATCCATCACGGCTGGCTGATCAGCTGGCGCAGGCGCTCCAGCGTTCCCGGCGCCACGACCTGGGTGGCGGCGCGCGAGGCGGTCGTGGTGGTTTCGCGCCGCACGCTGTGGCTGATGCCGCAGAGCCGGTTGCAGGACATCATCTCTTCGCGGATATCCAGGCTGGTATCCCAGAATCGCCTGAGATCGCCATAGCGCTCGAGCGGCATGCCGCGGAAATCGCCGGCGAAGCACAGCCGGGCGACGCCGTAGTGGTCGACCATGATGTTGCGGTCATAGGTGTTGCAGATGTGCTCCGTCGTGCGCGCCTCCGAGCCCCAGCCATCGTCGATGTTGTCGGCTTGTGCGAGCGAGCGGAAATACATGTCGACCTGCTTGAGCCAGATCGGGTTGAACCCGAGCTTGAAGCGGGCGTCGCAACGGCGGATGATCTGGACCAGTTCGTCGGCGTCGATCCGCGCATGTTTGGCGAAGAAGACGTCGTCGGGGGCGTTGTGGCCGAAGGACGGCTGGATGAAATTGAGCTTGAACTTGTCCACGCCGACGTCGTTCAGGACGAAATCGTAGAACGCCTCCATGTCGCGATAGTTCTCGTCGAAGATGAGGCCCATGGCGTGGATGCGCGTATTGGCGGCGCCGATCTCGCGCCGGGCGTCCAGCAGCAGCCGCAGCGCGCCGACCGCTTTCTTGAACGCCCCGACGACGCCGCGCGTGCGGTCGTGCAGTTCGGCGATATGGCTGTTGAGCGAGATGGAAACCTCGTCGGGACCCTCGAGGATCATCCGTCTGGCCATCGCGGCGTTGCGGATGCGCGTGCCGTTGACGACCGCCAGGGATCGAAGGCCGCGCGCGCGCCCGCGCCGGATGACGTCGAAGAAGCGATCCAGATGCAGCATCGGCTCGCCGCCGCCGATCACGATGGCACCGCGCGGGTTCATCTCGCTGAATTCCTCGACAACTTCGTCGATGCGCCAGGCGGGGAAATAATTGGCCATGTCGTCGTCGTTGCGCATCCAGAAATCGCAATGGCCGCAGCGCAGGTTGCAGCGCTTGTTGATCTGGATGTTGAGAAAGCGCGGCGGCAGGCGAAGCATTTTCGGTGTCCGTTCGTGGCGGCGGGTCGAAGGTCGAGGGCGGCTTCGCTCCGCCGCGAAGCCTAGCCCATCCGGCCGGCAAACGCAGCCTGTATTCCTGTTGACAGACGGCCGAGGCCGGTGCGTTCATGGGAAAATGTCCAGCGCCTTCCTCGACACCGGCATCCTGTCGCTCAAGCCTCTCGTGACGTTCACGAAGCGTCACCGTCCCACGCCGCTGGGGCTGGCCGGCGCCTGCCCGGAACTGTTCGCGGGCCGCAGGAGCCTGCATTTCGTTTCGGCGTGCTGGGCGCTCGGTCCGCAGGACATGGCCGAGATCGCGAGCGAATGGCGGCGCGTCAGCGGGATGCTTCCCGATGCGCTGATCGTCTTTCTGGCCAGCACCGACGATGACGTGGTGCGCCTTTCGCGGTCGGGCGTTCCAACGGTCCTCGGCAACACGTCGATCCTCGTGGACGAGCAGATCTTCAAGCCGCTGCCCGACTACGATTTCGCCGATGCAGCCTATGACGCCATCTACAATGCCCGCTTCGAGCCCTATAAGCGCCATGGACTCGCGCGCAGCATCGACAATCTCGCGCTGCTCTATGACGCGCCGTTCGGCGGCGGCGTGTCGGCGCACGAGGCGGGCATCCGCGAAGCGTTGCCGCGGGCGCGCTTCCTCAATCACGAATATGGCAAAGGCCGCCACGCGCCGCTCGACAAGACGGGCATCGCGCGCGAGATCAATCGCGCGCGATGCGGGCTGTGCCTATCGGCCGTGGAAGGCGCCATGCGCGCGTCGATGGAATATCTGATGTGCGGTGTTCCGATCGTCTCGACGCACAGCGTGGGCGGCCGCGACCGCTATTATCAGGCGCCCTACGCGATCCTGGTGCCGGACGACGCCGACGCGGTCCGCGAAGCGACGGTGGAATTGCGCCGCCGCAAGCTCAGCAAACTGGCGATCCGCGACCATATGGGACGCATCGTCGAATTCGAGCGCAAGAATTTTCTCGAGGCCGTCAACGCGCTGGCGCGCACGCATCTTGGCGCCGCGCGGCTGTTTGACTCGCTGGCGCCGTTCATCGGCGCGCAGCCGTTCACCGAACCGGAGTCGGATTGGAGCCGGCGCCGGCTTGTCCCCGTCGCCCAGGCCCTCGGCGTCAGCCTGCCGCCGCCGCGCGAATCCCCGGCGCGCGCGCCCGAAAGCGTTGCCTGACCATGGCGGGCATCCCTGACGGCAAGATACCGCTTGTCACCTTCGCGATTCCGGTGCGGCGCCCGACCTCGTCCGGCGACCGCAAGCGGCTGGACTGGGTTCTGACCCAGACGCTGCGCTCGATCTTCCAGCAGACGCATGGCGATTTTCGCGTGCTGGTCGCCGCCGCGCACAAGCCGAGCTTGCCGGATTTTGTCGACGAGCGGCTGGAGGTCATGGAGTTCCCCGGCTTTCTGCCGCCGACCTGGGACGACGCCAACCGCGAAGCCGGCGCGCGGCGCTGGGCGCTGGCGGCGCGTTTCGCGGAGCTCGGCGGCGGCTATCTGATGCATGTCGATTGCGACGACTTCATCAGCCGCCGTCTCGTCGAGCATGTGCGCGCCACGCGCCATCCCCACGGCTATATCGTCCAGCACGGCTATATTTTCGACGCCGCGCAAAACCTCGTCGCGCCCTATCCGATCGAATGGAAGACACCGGGGAATTTCCACCGCTTCTGCGGCACTTCGGCGATCGTGCGGATGACGCGCGACGATGTCATCGGATCGCGGCGCCGGGGCGAGAACTTCTACGACCGCGTCTATGGCGCCGGCCATCATCATGTCTTCGACCGGATTGCTGTCGAAGGGCGGCCGCTCGAAGAGTTGCCGTTTCCCGCCGCCGTCTATGTCCGCAATCGGGGCGATAATCTGTCGCGCGATGCCGTCAATCCCGACGGCCAGGGCGCGCACGACTGGATGGCCGCGCTCGACGCGGCGGTCGTGGCGAACCGGATCGCCGATGACGCGGCGTTGCGTGCCGAATTCGCCCTGCCGGAACGATACGATCTTGCGCCGGCTCGGCAAGCGACCCGCAAGCTCCCGCGGCCGCAGCCTTCGCTGTCGATCCTGATCTGCACGCACCGCCGGCCCGAAGGGCTGCGCCGGATCCTGTCCGCGTTGGTGCCGCAGCTTGGCGAAGGGCAGGAGGCGGCGCGCGAAGTGGTGGTGGTCAACGACGGCACGCATGACGATGCCTATGCCGCGGTCGCGGCCGCGTTCACCCAGCACATCCGCTATCGCGCGCTGCGCACCAATGTCGGCGTCGCGGCGGCGCGCAACGCGGCGGCGCGGATGGCGACGGGCGACTATCTGATCTTCACCGACGACGACTGCGAGCCGCCGCCCTTCTGGCTGGACTGGATCGCGGCGCGCCTGGCGGAGCATCCCGAGCTCGATTATGTCGCCGGCACGACCAGGCCGTTGTGGCCGAAAAAGCCCGGCTTCTTCGCGCGCGTTCGGGCGGCGCACGACCTCATTCCCACGACGGCGCGGGCGGACGGCACGATCATCTTCCCCACGGCGGTCGTCGCCATCCGGCGCAGCCTGTTCGAAGCGATGGGCGGCTTCGGCTTTCCCGGCTTCGTCGGCGCCGGCGAAGACACCGAGCTTGCTACGCGGCTGGCGCTGCGGGGTGCATCGGGCGTTTATGATCCATCATGGTTCACGCGTCATGAGATTACCGAAGGATTTTTCGGCCTCTGCCGCCGCTACCGCCGTTACGGCTTCGCCAACGGCCGGCTGATACGGCTGACGACCTCGCCCGTCGCGCATGACTACATGCAAAGTCACTGGCAGTCCGGCTGGCGCACGGTCTGGCGCTGGGAGATGGCGGAGCGTCTCAAGGCGGCGCGCGCGGCCCATGGCAACGCGGCAATCGCACGGCTGTCGGCGACGCTCGCCTGCCTGGTGAAGATGGCCTATTGGCAGGGCGTCAAGGATTCGTTTGCGGCGCCATAGCGCCGGCGGCTGTTGCGCTGCCGGTCGCTGACATCCCCAGACATTGCCGGATCGCGCCGGCCGCCGCCTGCAATCCGTCGGGCTGATGGCGCGCGCCGAGAACCTTCGCCCAGTGCTGCGCCTGGCGCAGCAGCGTGTGGTCGCGCAGGAATGCGAGCAGCGCATTGCGCAACGCCTTTTCGTCGCTCCAGGGCTCAAGACGGCGGCCGCTGCCGAGCTTTTCGAGCGCGGTGATGTTGAGCAGGGCTTCGCCATGCTGCGGCAGTCCCAACAGCGGCCGACCCGCGGCGAGGGCGGCATGGCAGGTGAAGACGCCGCCTGCCGAAAGCACATGCGAAACATTAGGAAGAACGTCGGCGAGCGCGGGGGGCGTGTCGTGCACGCGGTGGCCACGCAGCGTCAGGAACTGGCCGAGCGGCGCGGCCTCGCCGCGCAGATAAGCCTCGAGCGGAATATTCAATTCGGTCAGCACCTGAAGCAGCTGGTCGATACCGGGTACGTCGGGGCCGAGATAGACGAACAGCCGCGGCTCGACCGGCGCCGCGATGAATTCCGGCAGCGGCTCGGGCGGCAGGCACAGAGGCTCGCGCCGGAACGGGGCATAGACGTCGAGTTCCGGGCAACCGAAGACGATGCGCGCGCGGGTGCGAAAAATATCGAGCAGGGATTGCGGCGCCCAGGCGCCGTACGCCGCCGCGACGCCGGCCGCCACGGAGGCCACTCTGCTTTCCGGCACGATCGCGGCGCGATCGGCGCGGATCGGCGGCAGGCGGTCATATTCGACCGGCGGCATGGTGTAGCCGCTGCCCACCTGCACGACGGGAATGTCGCGGATGCGGGCTGCCAGCAACAGGGCCGGGCTGTGATCGGCGACAATGGCGTCAGGCTCGGCCAGATCGAGCAGAGCGATCCAGCCCGCGACGACCGCGGCGAGTTTTGCGCGGTCCGCAAAGCCGATATTCACCAGGATATCGAGATAGCTTCCTTCGCCGGTGTCGCTGCCGAAATGGCGATGGTCCGGCCAGATCGGCGCCTGCAGCAGCTGCGCTTCAATTCCCGCGAAGGCGACGCGCGCATAGAGCAGGTCGCGGGCGGCGACGACGATGCGCACGCCGTCGCCCCGCAACTGGTTCGCGATACTCGCGAGCGGCTTTGCGTGCCCGAGATTGGCCCCGAGTTCCCAGCCGAACAGGACGCTTTTCACCCGGCTGCTGCTCCTGAAGCCCGCGCCCGATCGCGTCAGGTGCTGTGACGGATGTAGTGCTTGTGGGCAGCGGCGAGCGGGATGTCGTTGAAGATCGAAGTCAGCGGATCGTCATGCCGGTCGCGATACATCAGCGACGCACCGGGGGTGCCGAAGTGGAACTTGATCCCGAACAGGATGCGCGTTCCCTCGCCGACCGAGCCGTCTGCGAACAGCGACAGGCCCGGCATCGATTCCGCCGCGGGCTGGAATTCGAATCCGGCATGGCCGAACGTCACATGCGGCGAGCTTTCCACGCCGGCGCGGATCGCGAAGG
>DATNNS010000104.1:0-3054 GCA_035601715.1 Rhizomicrobium sp. | reverse complement strand
CAGCAGGCCGTTCTCGAGCTTGGCACCACGCACTTCGACGTGCTCGGCCAGCTGGAAGCGGCGCTCGAACGCGCGCCCGGCGATGCCGCGATAGAGCACGCCTTCGCTCTTCTCCACATCGTCGCGCTTGCCGGTGACGGTCAACACGCCGTCGCGCAGCTCGACGTTCAGGTCCTTCTCGGCGAAGCCGGCGACCGCCAGCGTCACGCGATAATGGCTCTCGTCGGCGCGCTCGATGTTGTAGGGCGGATAGCCGTTGCCGGAATCGTGCTGGGCGGCCTGGTCGAGCAGATCGAACAGCCGGTCGAAGCCGATGGTGGAGCGGGATAGCGGGGTGAAATCGAATCGCATTGGTCAACCTCCTAAAAGCGTTGGGTTTTGCTCCGCCGGAACCCGGCCGGAGCGGTTTCAGCGCCCGAACGCCATCACGGCCGCCCGGGCAAGGGGTTATTTGGGTAGGATTTTCGCGGTTTCAAGGGGAATTTGGTTCACGCGGAGGCAGGCAGGCCATTCGCCACGCGACGCAATCCCTCTTTCATGGTCGGTGCGCCAAAATTGACCAGCAACCCCAGTGGTAAATTGAGCAAGCGCAGATAGGTCAGAAGCTGCCTGGGATGAACCGGCGCGAAACGCTCGACGGATTTTATCTCGACCACCACCCGGGCCTCGACCAGCAGATCGGCGCGGCAGACATCGGCGAACAGAAGCCCGTCATATTCGCACGAAATCGGCACCTGGCGGGCGACGCGCAGGCCACGCCGCTCCAAGTCGCGCGCAAGGATCACTTCATAGACGGATTCAAGAAGGCCCGGTCCGAGACCGCGATGCAGCCGGAAAGCGGCATCGACAATTTCCGAAGCGACGACTTCAATCGATTCCCGCCCTACTCGTCCCGGCGTTCGCATACTGTGGTATAATGCAGGACGTTTGTCGCCAGACTGTGCGGAGTTTGTCTCAAAAAGTTTCACGCAAAGGCGCGAAGCCGCCAAGTCGATCTGCGGAGGCATTGTTCAATTTTGCGCGAAGCCTTGTTGAGCGGCGCTATTGGCGCCGCTCGGTTCGACGGCCAATTTCTCCGCCCGGTCTTTATCTTAGCGGCTTCGCGCCTTTGCGGCTTTGCGTGAATCGTTTTTCTAAACCTTCCACCCGCGCAGATGGAGAAAGCCCACCCCCCAGAAAACCGCCATCACCGAATACATGATGATGTCGAGCTGGAACTTGGTGATGGGCAGGCCTGTCTTGTCGGTCACGAGGGTGTGCAGCCAGGCGCCCTCTTCGCGGTTCCTGGGGTTGCGCCATTTGCCGGTGCGGATGAGCGCCTCGGTGTTGTTGAGCACGCAGGTGTTCTTGTTGAGGCGCCACTGCGCGATCACGGCGGGCAGGAAGAACAGATAGAAGATCAGCGCGCCGCGCCATGGCGCCGTCCAGCCCAGCACGATGTAGCCCATCATCACCAGATGCAGGTAGAAACAGAAATTGCCCAGCGCATCGCGTTTCTTCGGCTTTTCCGGGAGCGCGGTATCGAGCGCGGCCGGCTCGTCGTTCGCGCTCATGCGATATGCGTCTTGATGAACGCGCCGATGCGCGCGATCGCGTCGCGCGCTTCGGACAGAAGCGGGTGGAAGATGTGCCAGACATGCACCATGCCGCCCCAGCTTTCGGCGCTGACGTCGACGCCGGCCGCTTCGGCGCGCGCCTTCAGTCCCGTCGTGTCGTCATACAGCGCTTCCTCCGTGCCGACCTGGAGCAGCAGCGGCGGCAGGCCTTTGAGATCGGCGAACAGCGGCGAGGCCAGCGGCGTCTTCGCGTCCGCGCCGCCGAGATAGGCGGCGGCCATGGCGTCCAACCCGTCCTTGCCGACCATCGGATCGCGCTTGAGGCGCGTGCGATAGCTCTCGCCGCCTTGGCTCAGATCCGCCCATGGCGAGATCGCGACCGCGCAAGCGGGCATCGGCAAGTTCTTCCCGCGCGCGGCGACAAGCGTTGCGATGGTCAGCCCGCCGCCGGCGCTGTCGCCCGCGATGGCGAGTTTGTCCGCGGCCATTCCGGAATCGAGAAGACCCTTATAGGCCGCGACCGCGTCATCGACCGCGGCGGGGAACGGATGTTCGGGCGCCAGGCGATAATCCGCGACGAACACGCCGATGCCGGCGGCCTCGCTGAGCGCCGCCGCGAGATGACGATGCGACGCGGGCGAGCCGGTCACATAGCCGCCGCCATGCAGATAGAGCAGCGCCGCATCGCGCCGCGCCCGCCGGGCCCGCACCCATTCGCCCTTCACGCCGCCGATGGTGGCGGGCTCGACTTCCGTGCCGTCCGGCACCGGAAAGAAATTCGCCAGGGAGTCCAGCCGCGCGCGCTGGTCGGCGAGGCTGGGTTCGGCCGGCGCGTCGTTGGCTTTGAGAAATGCGAGTACGGCTTCGCGCTCTTTGACGGTCATGGCGATGCTCCCCGTTTGCGCCCGCTGCCAGCTTAGGCCGGACGGCGGAGCGCGCCAATGCCGGTTTCGCCGGCCAGAACCGGCCGCAGCAGGCCAAGGCAGGATTGTGCGGGCTAATGGCAAATGCTCATATGCCGCCAACCGCCGGCAAGACGCGGAGCATGGGAGCCGCCAAACATCGGGCCAATCATCAGGGAAGACCAGCCATGAGCTCACCGCAGGTTCAGGAGATCGTCAAACAGATGGGCAGCACGCTCGGCGCCAATTCCGGCCTCGGCGGCACACTCAAATTCGATTTCGGCGCGCCCGGCAGCGTCTATGTCGACGGCAAGTCGACGCCCAATTCCGTGAGCGACGGCGACGGCAAGACCGCCGACTGCACGATCTCCGTGAGCCTTGAGGATTTCGAGAAGATGGTGAAAGGCGAGCTCGACGGCACGAGCGCCTTCATGCAGGGCAAGCTGCGCGTCGCCGGCGACATGAGCCTGGCGATGAAGCTCGGCCCCATTCTCGCGAAGGCGCGTGGCTGATACCGCAACTTTCTCCCCCCGCTTGCGGGGGGAGCGGCCGGCGAAGCCGGCCGAGGGGGGCCCACGCGGCGCCAGCCCCCCTCC
>DATNNS010000103.1:0-4535 GCA_035601715.1 Rhizomicrobium sp. | reverse complement strand
GCCAATTTCAATTTCAGCAGCTTCGGCAAGGCGACCGAGCTGCGCCAGCGGCTGCTGTTCACCCTGGGCGTCCTGATCATTGCCCGCCTTGGCACGTTCATTCCAATGCCCGGCATCGATCCGACCGCGCTGGCTCACATGATCAGCCAGCAATCGGGCGGCCTGCTCGACGTGTTCAACGTGCTGGCGGGCGGCGCGATCACGCGCATGGCGATCTTCGCGCTCGGCATCATGCCGTACATCTCTGCCTCGATCATCATCCAGCTGATGACGACGGTCATCCCCGAACTCGAAACCCTCAAGAAAGAGGGCGAGGCCGGCCGCAAGACGATCAACCAGTACACGCGCTACGGCACCGTGGGCCTCGCGGCCCTGCAGGCCTTCGGCATCGCGATCGGACTGGAGCACATGAACGGCGTGGTGATCGACCCGGGCTGGGCGTTCCGCATCTCCGCAGTGATCACGCTGACCGGCGGCACGATCCTTCTGATGTGGCTTGGCGAGCAGATCACCGCGCGCGGCGTCGGCAACGGCATCTCGCTCATCATCTTCGCCGGCATCGTGGCGCGCTTCCCGACCTATATCTCGCAGATCTTCGAATCGGGGCGCACCGGCGCGCTGTCGCCGCTCGCGATCATCGCGATCATCGCGGGTGCCATCGGCCTGGTGATGTTCATCGTCTTCATGGAGCGCGCCCAGCGCCGGCTCCTGGTGCAATATCCCAAGCGCCAGGTGGGCCAGCGCATGTTCGGCGGCGAGGCCTCGCATCTGCCGCTCAAGCTCAACGTCTCCGGCGTCATCCCGCCGATCTTCGCCTCGTCGATCCTGCTGATGCCCACGACGATTGCCGCGTTCAACGGCCAGAACGTGCCGGACTGGATGCAGACCATCGTGACCTATATCAGCCCGGGCCAGCCGGTCTATCTTGCGCTCTACGCGACGATGATCATCTTCTTCGCGTTCTTCTACACTTCCATCGTCTTCAATCCGGAGGAGACGGCTGAGAATCTGAAGAAATACGGCGGCTTCATTCCCGGCATCCGCCCCGGCAAGAAGACGGCGGAATATATCGACTACGTTCTCACGCGCATCACGGTCGTCGGCGGCATCTATCTCGCGATCGTCTGTCTGATCCCCGAATTCATCCGCTCGCGCTACGCCGCGGTGCCGCTCGGCGGAACCTCGATCCTGATCATGGTCAGCGTGACGATGGATACGGTGGCGCAGATCCAGAGCCATCTGATCGCGCAGCAATATGAGGGGCTGATCAAGAAATCGAAGCTCCGGGGAATGCGGCGTTGAATCTCGTCCTCTTCGGGCCGCCCGGCGCCGGCAAGGGCACCCAGGCCAAGCAGCTGCAGGACAAGCACGGCTGGCCGCAGCTCTCGACCGGCGACATGCTGCGCGCGGCGATCGCCGCCAAGACCGAGCTCGGCGGCAAGGTCGAAGCGATCCTGGCCAAGGGCGACCTGGTGCCGGACGAGGTCGTCATCGGCATCATCGCCCAGCGCTACGACCAGCCCGATTGCGCGAACGGCGCGATCTTCGACGGCTTCCCGCGCACCATCGCGCAGGCCGAAGCGCTCGACGACATGCTCGACCGCCGCGGCAAGCGCATCGACCTGGTGATCGAGCTCAAGGTCGACGATGCCGCCCTGATCCGCCGCGTCGAGCAGCGCATCAGGGAATCCGGTGGCGCCACCCGCGCCGACGACACGCCCGAGACCCTCAAGACGCGGCTCGCCGTCTATTACAAAAATACAGCGCCTCTGCTGGTCTATTACCGCCGCCAGGACAAGGTCGTAACCATCGACGGCATGGCCCCCATCGCGCAGGTAAGCAGCGCCATTGAGGCGGCCGTCAAGGCGCGGGGGACGGGGACCTAGTCCTCTGATCCGCCAGCCGAAATTCCCCCCTTAACAGGTGTTGACTGGGGGCAACGCATGAGTAGAATTCGCGCCCTTGCGGCGACTCCATCTCCGTCAATCGAGGGTTCAGGCCCTGATTCGGGCTTGGGAGCGCCGTTGTCGCGCGTGAAAATATTAACGAATTCAGTGGCTTAGGCCGAAGGAATCCCCCGTGGCTCGCATCGCCGGCGTCAACATTCCGACCCAGAAGCACGTCGATATCGCCCTCCGTTACATCTACGGAATCGGCCCGACCAACGCCAAGGAGATCTGCAAGCAGCTCGGCATCGCCGAAGACCGCCGCGTCTCCGATTTGACCGACGCCGAGGTCATCCAGATCCGCGAGATCATCGACCGCGATTACGTGGTCGAAGGCGACCTGCGCCGCGAGATCGCGATGAACATCAAGCGCCTGATGGATCTGGGCACCTATCGCGGTCTTCGTCACCGCAAGGGTCTGCCGGTCCACGGCCAGCGCACGCACACCAACGCCCGCACCCGCAAGGGCCCGGCGAAGGCGATTGCCGGCAAGAAGAAAGTGACCAAGTAATATGGCTGCCCCCGAGAAAAAAGCCGGCGCAGGCCGCGCCCGCAAGAAAGAGAAGAAGAACGTCGTTGTCGGCGTGGCCCATGTCGCGGCCACCTTCAACAACACGATCATCACCATCACCGACGGGCAGGGCAACGCGATCTCGTGGTCGTCCTCCGGCATGATGGGCTTCAAGGGTTCGCGCAAGTCGACGCCCTATGCCGCCCAGGTTGCGGCCGAGGACGCCGGCAAGAAGGCGATGGAACACGGCATGCGCACGCTGGAAGTGGAAGTGAGCGGCCCCGGTTCGGGCCGCGAGTCCGCGCTGCGCGCTCTGCAGGCCGTGGGACTGACCGTCACCTCGATCCGCGACGTGACGCCGATCCCTCACAACGGATGCCGGCCGCCGAAGAGGCGCCGCGTCTAAAGAGTTCATTCGGAAGGTAGCAACCCGTCGCAAGCAATGGGCGTGGTCCGACACGTCCGGGACACGATGAGGACAAGATGTTTCAGAAGAACTGGCAGGAACTGATCAAGCCGAACAAGCTCAAGGTCGAAGCAGGCCATGACACCGGCAAATCCGCGACCATCACCGCCGAGCCGCTCGAGCGCGGCTTCGGCCTGACGCTCGGCAACGCGCTGCGCCGCGTGCTGCTGTCGTCGCTGCAGGGCGCGGCCGTGACCTCGATCCATATCGAGGGCGTGCTGCACGAATTTTCCTCGATCCCCGGCGTGCGCGAGGACGTCACCGACGTCGTGCTCAACGTCAAGCAGATCGCGCTGCGCATGCACGCCGAAGGGCCCAAGCGTCTGTCGCTGCGCGCCAGCGGCCCGGGCGAAATCACCGCCGGCCAGATCACGCCCGTCGCCGACGTCGAGATCCTCAATCCCGATCTCGTGCTCTGCACCCTGGACGAGAAGGTCGAGTTCCGCATGGAGCTCACGGTGGCGACCGGCAAGGGCTATGTGCCCGCCGACCGCAACCGCCCGGAAGACGCGCCGATCGGCCTGATCCCGGTGGACTCGCTGTTCTCGCCGGTGAAGAAGGTCTCCTATCGCGTCGAGAACACCCGCGCCGGCGAGTCGCTCGACTACGACAAGCTCACCATGCAGATCGACACCAACGGCGCCGTCACGCCGGACAATGCGGTCGCCTATGCCGCGCGCATCCTGCAGGACCAGCTCCAGGTCTTCATCAACTTCGAGGAACCGCGCGAGCGCGTCACCGAGGAGGCCAAGCCCGACCTGGCGTTCAATCCGGTGCTGCTCAAGAAGGTCGACGAACTCGAGCTTTCGGTGCGCTCGGCCAACTGCCTGAAGAACGACAATATCGTCTATATCGGCGATCTGATCCAGAAGACGGAAGCGGAAATGCTCCGTACGCCGAATTTCGGCCGCAAGTCACTGAACGAGATCAAGGCCGTGCTGGCCGAGATGGGCCTGCATCTGGGCATGGAAGTGCCGGGCTGGCCGCCGGAGAATATCGAAGATCTCGCCAAGCGTTACGAAGACCAATACTGATTTATTAGGAAGACATCGCCATGCGTCACGCCAATCGGGGCCGCAAGCTCAACCGCACCGCTTCTCATCGCAAGGCGATGTGGGGCAACATGACCGCGGCTCTGATCAAACACGAGCAGATCAAGACCACGCTGCCCAAGGCCAAAGATCTCCGTCCCGTCATCGAGAAGCTGGTGACGCTCTCGCGCCGCGGCGCCAAGGATCTGCACGCCCGCCGCCAGGCGCTCGCCCAGATCAAGGACGACGCCCAGGTGACCAAATTGTTCGACGTGATCGGCCCGCGTTACGAGGGACGGCCCGGCGGCTATACGCGGGTGCTCAAGGCCGGTTTTCGTCATGGCGACAATGCCCCCATGGCGATCATCGAGTTCGTCGACCGCGACGTCGACGCCAAGGGTCTTGATTCAGGCCCGGTGGAAGTGGCGGACGAAACCGCGGAATAAGTTCCGCGGGATCCATTGAATTCAGGGGATAGGGGCGGCAGCAATGCCGCCCTTTTTCTTGACGCAGTGTTTTTTTAAAGTCCCCCGCCTGGTCCATGAGAGTGATGCGATGAAGATTGTTTCTTTTGCCATTGC
>DATNNS010000102.1:0-2578 GCA_035601715.1 Rhizomicrobium sp. | reverse complement strand
CGTCGCGCTCGGCGGCGCGGCGAAGAATGTCTACGCCATCGCCTGCGGCATCGTCGCGGGCATGGGCTTGGGCGAGAGCGCACGCGCGGCATTGCTCGCGCGCAGCTTCGCGGAACTGTGTCGGCTGGGCGAGGCGCTGGGCGCGAAATCCGAAACGCTGATGGGATTGGCGGGGCTCGGCGATCTCGTGCTCACCGCGACCAGCCCGACATCGCGCAATTATGCGTTCGGGCTGGCGGTGGGCCGGGCGACGCCGCGCGCCGAACTGTTCGCGCCCGGCCGGCCGTTGGCCGAGGGTGTCGAGACCGCGCCGGCGCTGGTGGCGCGCGCGCGCCGCGAGCATATCGAACTTCCCATCGCGCAAGCCGTCGCCGATATTCTCTCCGGCCAGCTTGCGCTCGACGCCGCCCTGCCGCGGCTAATGGCACGGCCGCTTAAGTCCGAATAGGAGACATCATGCTTTTCGTGCTGACCGCGATCGACAAGGAAAATTCGCTGGCGCTGCGGATGCAGACCCGCGCCGCCCATTTCGAATATGCCAAGGCGACGGGCATCATCAAGCTCGGCGGGCCTTTCCTCGATGCCGCCGGCGAAATGGCCGGCAGCATGATCGTCATCGAAGCGGCCGATCTCGCCGCCGCCAAGGCCTGGGCCGCCAACGATCCCTATGCCAAGGCCGGGCTGTTCGCGACGGTCGACATCCGGCCGTGGAAGGTGACGTTCAATCCGACGGGAGCGCAATTCTAATGGCGTATTGGCTGTTCAAGACCGAGCCCGAGTCGTTTTCCTGGGAGATGCAGAAGAAAAAAGGCGCCAAGGGCGAGCCGTGGAGCGGCGTGCGAAATTTCGCCGCCGCCAAGCACATGAAAGCGATGAAGAAGGGTGAACGCGGCTTCTTCTATCACACGGGCGAGGAGAAGCAGATCGTCGGCATCGTCGAAGTCATCGCCGAATACAAACCCGATCCGACCGACGAGACCGGCAAGTTCGGTCTTGTCGATGTGAAGGCCGTGCAGGATGTGCCGCGTCCCGTCACGCTCGCCGCCGTGAAAGCCGATCCCAAGCTCAAGACCATGGTGCTGGCGCGCGAACCGCGCCTCTCCATCCAGCCCGTCACCGAAGCGGAATGGAAGCACATCTGCAAGCTTGGTGCGGTGAAGTGACCGGTCCGGGAGCCCCTAGGGCTTCCGCTTTCTGGGACGGGTGATAATCGCTATCGGTATCCCGGCCGCCAGAAAAGCCGCGCAGAGGATCCACGCGGCATCCAGTACGAGACGTGACAGCGCGATGCTTTCGTAGATGCCCGGATCGTTCACAAACGCTGTCAGGCGTGGCTTCAATCGCCGGATGGTCGGATCGTCGGATTTGATGTGCGCCGTGACGATGTATCGTTGTCCCGCGACTGCGTTGAAAAAGCCCAGCTCCTGTTTCGCGGTAATCTCGCTACCGCCGATGATATCGTAAGATGTGAGGGCGTAAGACGGCGAGATATTCTGAGGTTTTCCACCGATGTCGGTGAGCGACACGGTGACGGCGAGTTTACCCTGCGTGCGGCAATTTTGGCCCAGTTCAGCGCTCGGGCTTTCCAGCAGGCAACCATATCCATCCGGTTTTTTTGTCGCGTCAGGCGGCCACTTCATGGCGACAAATGCCTCATAGCCGCCGGTGCGTTGCGCGCTGAACTCCACCTTGACCGGCGCTCCGGAAAGATCGGCCGCGACATCGAACGGCGTCAAGCCTTGATCCGAAACCTCGCCGCGAACAGCCAGCAGCGGCAGCGCCACGCCGACAGCGATCAGCAGTAAACCTAGGATGAAAGGTGTACGAAGAGGCACGTTTCCTCCCTGTCGGCAGAGGCTATCACGAATATTGCTGAAGCGCCGCGCGCAAGTCCTTCTACGACACCGCCCGTCCCATCCGCGTCAGAGCGCCGTAAGTCGAACACCAGATCAGCGCTGTCGTCATCGCGGCGACGAAGCGATCCAGGCGGTTGTCGAAAAGACTGCGTGTTGACTGCCGGATTTGAGCGCCAGAGAGATGGCCTTCTTCCTGCTCACGGACCGATGCGATCGCTTCGCTGAGTGCAATGTCGTTGGCGCCGAGCCAGGCGAGCTGTTGGTCGAGATGGGCGTGCACGGTGCGCTCGACGGCTTCGGTGCAGATCAGGATCGCATTAGGGCCGAGGCAGCCGGTGAGAAGGCCAAGCGCGATGCCGCCCAGACCCCAGAGCGGCATCGCCGCGCACGGCCGCGTGCCGCGCGGCCACATCAATTCGCGGAACAGCGCGAGATGTTCGCGCTCGTGGCCGAGCGTCTGGCGCAGGAACGCCAGCAACTGCGGCGCGCGCCACCGTGCCATCAGTATCTGCGCTTGGTAGATGCGGATGGCGCCATATTCGCCCGCGTGGTTGACGCGCAGGATCTGCTTGACCGTGCGGCGGAAGCGCCGGTCGTCCGCCATCGTTCAGTTCTGCGGCCGCTGGTAGAGTAGCGTGCCGTCGCTGGTTTTGACATCGTGGAGCGCGACGCAGCGCGAGTCGAGCAGGTTGCGGCAGACCAGATCGGCTTCGATCACATAG
>DATNNS010000101.1:0-7809 GCA_035601715.1 Rhizomicrobium sp. | reverse complement strand
GAAGCCCAGCGAGGCCAGAATCTCGCGCACTTCGTCGGCGATGAAGCTGAAGAGATGCACCACCTTGTCCGCGCTGCCGGCAAATTTCGCCCGCAGTTTTTCGTCCTGCGTGCAGACGCCGACAGGGCAGGTGTTCGAATGGCATTGCCGCACCATGATGCAGCCCATGGCGACGAGTGCCGCAGTGCCGATGCCGAATTCCTCCGCGCCCATCATCGCCGCCATCACCACGTCGCGTCCGGTACGGATGCCGCCGTCGGTGCGCAGGGTCACGCGGTGGCGCAGGTTGTTGAGCGTGAGGATCTGGTTGGTTTCGGTGAGGCCCATTTCCCACGGCACGCCGGCATGTTTGATGGAGCTCTGCGGGCTCGCGCCGGTGCCGCCGCTGTGGCCGGAGATCAGGATCACGTCGGCTTTGGCTTTCGCCACGCCGGCCGCGATGGTGCCGATGCCGGTGGCGGCGACCAGCTTTACGCAGACGCGCACTTCGGGATTGATCTGCTTGAGGTCGTAGATGAGCTGCGCCAGGTCCTCGATCGAATAGATGTCGTGATGCGGCGGCGGCGAGATCAGCATCACGCCGGGCGTCGCGTGGCGCAGCTTGGCGATCATCTCGGTCACCTTGAAGCCCGGCAGCTGGCCGCCTTCGCCGGGTTTCGCGCCTTGCGCGATCTTGATCTCGAGCTCGCGGCACTGGTTGAGATATTCCGCCGTTACGCCGAAGCGGCCGCTCGCGACCTGCTTGATCGCGCTGTTGGGATTGTCGCCGTTCGGCTTGGCGTGGAAGTGATGCGGATCGGCGCCGCCTTCGCCGGAATCCGATTTGGCGCCGATGCGGTTCATCGCGATATCGAGCGTCTCATGCGCCTCGGGCGACAGCGCGCCCAAGGACATGCCCGGCGTGACGAAGCGCTTGCGGATTTCCGTGATCGATTCCACCTCCTCCAGCGGAACCGCCGCGCCGCCGCCGCGCACATCCATCAGATGGCGCAGGCTCACCGGCGGCAATGCCCAGACCCCGTCGGAGAATTTCTTGTAGGCCGAATAGGAATCGCCGGTCACCGCGCTTTGCAGCAGGTGGATCAGCGTCGCCTCGTGGGCATGCGTTTCGCCGCCGGCGCGCGCTTTGTAGAAGCCGCCGATCGGCAGCGCGATCACGTCGTCGTCGAACGCACGCGCGTGCAGCCGCGCCACCTTCTTGGCAATGCCGGCGAGCCCGATGCCCGAGATGCGGCTCGACATGCCGGGCAGGATCTCCGCCACCATCGAGCGCGACAGCCCGACCGCCTCGAAATTGTAGGCGCCGCGATAGGACGACACGACCGAGATGCCCATCTTGGACATGATCTTGAGCAGTCCGGCATTGACCGTATCGAGATAGCGCTTCACGAACGGGCCGACATCCGTCTTGCCGAACAGCCCGCGCGCGTGGCGGTCGGCGAGGCTTTCCTGGGCCAGATAGGCGTTGACCGTGGTGGCGCCGACGCCGATCAGCACGGCGAAATAATGCGTGTCGAGGCACTCCGCCGCGCGCACGTTGATGGACGTGTAGGTGCGCAGGCCCCGGCGAACGAGATGGGAATGCACCGCGCCGGTCGCGAGGATCATCGGGATGGCGGCGAGATCGCCCGAGATGCGCTCGTCGGTCAGGATCAGGTGGTTGTAGCCCTGCAGCACCGCGTCTTCCGCGTCGCTCTTGACGCGCTCCAGCGCGCGGGCGAGCGCCGCGCCATCCTTCGGCGCGCCGTCCTTCACCGCGAAGACGCAGTCGATCTCATAGAAGCGCCCCTCGAGATGATCCTTCATCCGCTCGATCATGCCGGTGGAGATCACCGGGCTTTCGAGCACGAAGACCTCGGCCTGCTTCTCGTCCTGCTCGAGCACATTGCCCAGATTGCGGAAGCGGGTCTTGAGCGACATCACGCGCTCTTCGCGCAGCGGATCGATCGGCGGGTTGGTCACCTGCGAGAAGTTCTGGCGGAAATAATGCGACAGCGGCCGGTACTGCTCCGACAGCACGGCCAGCGGCGTGTCGTCGCCCATCGAGCCGATGGGCTCCTTGCCGTCCTCCACCATCGGATGAAGGATCAGCTCGAGATCCTCCACCGTCATGCCGGCGGCGGCCTGGCGCTTGCGCAAGGTCTCCTTGTCGAACATGCGCGGCTCGGGACCGGGGCCGATGATCGGCTGCAGCTCCACGATCTTCTTGGTCCATTCGAGATACGGAAACTGGCTCGCGAGCTCGTCCTTGATCGCGCGATCCTCGTAGAAACGCGCCTGGTCGAGATCGAGCGCGATCATCTGTCCCGGACCGACGCGGCCCTTGCGCGTGATCTTGGATTCGTCGAGCACGACCATGCCGGCCTCGGAGCCGACGAACAGCATGCCGTCTTCCGTCACCGCATAGCGCTGCGGGCGCAATCCGTTGCGGTCCATGCCCGCGATCACCCAGCGCCCGTCGGTCGCCGCGATCGCCGCCGGCCCGTCCCACGGCTCCATCACCGCATTGGCGTAGGAATACATCGCGCGATGCGCGTCCGGCATGGTCGAAGCCTTCTTCGACCACGCTTCGGGAATGAGCAGCGTCTTGGCCAGCGGCGCGCTGCGGCCCGCGCGCACCAGCACTTCGAACACCGCGTCGAGCGCGGCCGAGTCCGAGCCGCCCGGCTGGATGATGGGCTTGATGTCGTCGCCCGCCTCGCCGAACAGGGCGGACGCCATCTTGAACTCGTGGTTCTTCATCCAGTTGACGTTGCCGCGCAGCGTGTTGATCTCGCCGTTATGCGCGAGCATCCGGAACGGCTGCGCCAGACGCCAGGTCGGGAACGTGTTGGTCGAATAGCGCTGGTGAAAGATGGCGAATGCCGAGACGAAGCGCCCGTCTTTCAGGTCGGGATAGAAGTTCGCGAGCTGCTCGGCCAGGAACATGCCCTTGTAGATCAGCGAGCGGGTTGAGAGCGAGCAGACGTAGAAATCCGCGATGGCGGCCTCGCGCACGCGCTTCTCGATGCGGCGGCGGCACAGATAAAGCCGGCGGTCGAGGCTTTCGAGATCCTCGCCGGCGCCCGCGTCGAACATCACCTGCTCGATCTCGGGCCGCGTCGCGTTCGCTTTCTCGCCGATGATGGAAATATCGACCGGCACCTGGCGCCAGCCATAGAGATAGAAGCCGATGCGCAGGATTTCGCTTTCCACGATGGTGCGGCAGGTTTCCTGTGCCGCGTAATCGGTGCGCGGCAGGAAGATCTGCCCCACCGCGATGCGGCCCGAGCGCAGTTTGTGTCCGGTCTGCTGAACCTGCGCGCGGAAGAAATCCTGCGGCACTTGCAGATGGATGCCCGCGCCGTCGCCGGTCTTGCCGTCCGCATCCACCGCGCCGCGATGCCACACCGACTTCAAAGCTTCGATGGCGCCGAGCACCACCGCCCGCCGCGGCTTGCCGTCGAGCGCCGCGACGAGGCCGACGCCGCAGGCATCGTGCTCCTGCTCGGGCGAATAGGCGTGGCCGGCTTCGAGTTTCTCGGCGTTCGCAATGAAGCGCGCGATTTCAAGTTCCGCTTCGGTCATACGACCCTCCCCTTGAGGGAGGGTCGAAAACGCGAAGCGTTTTCGGGGAGGGGCTCACTCCTCTTTCTCGCCGATTTTGACCAGCTCAATTTCGAGCAAGTGGAGTGAGCCCCTCCCCGAAATTTGCTTCGCTGCGCTCCGCAAATTGTCGACCCTCCCTCAAGGGGAGGGTTGAATCGCGCGCTCATCGCCGCAAGTCCTTTGTGTAGTGGTAGTCCGTCATGTGCTTGAACTGCCGCGTGCGGTCGGTGCGGCGGTAGCCCATGCGTTCGTAGAGGCGGTGGGCGTCCTCGAAGCGGGCGTCGGTCCACAATTCCATCGTCGCCGCGCCGCGAAAGCGCGCCTCGCTTTCGGCCAGCGTGACGAGATGCGCGCCGAGGCCGCGCCGCCGCGAGGTCGAGGCGATGTAGAGCTTCTTCATTTCGATGATGCCGTCCGCGGCCGGCTCGACCGCGACCGAGGCGATGATGCCGTCGTCGTCCTCCGCCACCCACCAGCGGCCTTCGACCTTGCGGATCGCGGTCGCGGGCGCCTGCAATTCCGGCATCTCGGCGTGGACGTCGAACGAGGAGTCCGGATATTCGGCGAAGGCGCCCGTGATCAGCGCGATCAGCGCCGCGGAATCGCCATCGTCGGCGGACCGGATCAGCAGGCTGCTGAGATCGCTCATTGCGCGGCCTGCAATGCAGGCGCCTCGGCCCTGGCCTTGAGCCAGGCATGCATCGCGCGCGCGGCCTCGCGCCCGTCCTTGATCGCCCAGACGACCAGCGACGCGCCGCGCACGATGTCGCCCGCCGCGAACACGCCGTCCATGCTCGTCGCCATGCTCTTGTCGATCGCGACGGTCCCCGCGCGCGTCACGCCGAGGTCCGGCGCATCGAAGAGGACAGGCAGGTCTTCCGCGTCGAAACCCAGCGCCTTGATGACGAGATCGGCGGTGAGCGTGAAATCGGAACCGGCGATTTCCTGCGGCGCCATGCGTCCGCTCCCATCGGGCAATCCCAATCGCGCCCGCGCGACGCGCACGCCTTCGACGGTCTTCTTGCCGGTGAACGCCTTGGGCATGGTCAGCCATTCGAATACGATGCCTTCCTCCTCCGCGTTCATCACTTCGCGCAAGGAGCCCGGCATGTTGTCGCGGTCGCGGCGATAGACGCAGGCGACGGACTTGGCCCCCTGGCGCATCGCGGTCCGCACGCAATCCATCGCGGTGTCGCCGCCGCCGATCACGGCGACGCGCTTGTTCTTCGCGTCGAGCAGCCCCGAGTCGAACGCCGCGACCGTGTCGCCGAGGCCCTTGCGGTTCGACGCGATCAGATAATCGAGCGCGGGCACGATGCGCTTGAGACCGCTGCCCGGCGCGTCCAGTTCCTTGGCGTGATAGGTGCCGGTCGCGATCAGGACGGCATCGTGCCGCGCGCGCAGATCGGCCAGCGACGTGATCTCGCAGTCCAGCCGGAAGACGATGCCGCCGTCTTCCAGCCGCTTCACGCGGCGCGTGACGACTTCTTTTTCCAGCTTGAAATTCGGGATGCCGTAGATCAGCAGTCCGCCGGCGCGATCATGGCGGTCATAGACGGTGACCTTGTAGCCGTCGCGGCGCAGGGCTTCGGCCGCCGTGAGCCCTGCCGGCCCGGCACCGACGATCCCGACCGACGCGTTGAGCAGCCGGCGCGGCTTGAGCGGCCGCACCCAGCCGTTCTGCCACGCCGTCTCGGTGATGAATTTCTCGATGGCGCCGATCGTCACTGTGCCGTGGCCGGATTGCTCGATCACGCAATTGCCTTCGCAGAGGCGATCCTGCGGGCAGATGCGGCCGCAGATCTCCGGCATCGCATTTGTGGACTGCGCGAGTTCATAGGCCTCCTCGAGCCGGCCTTCCGCGGTCAGCTTCAGCCAGTCGGGGATGTTGTTGGAGAGCGGGCAATGCACCTGGCAGAACGGCACGCCGCATTGCGAGCAGCGCGCGGCCTGTTCCGCCGCCTTGGCCGCCGCATAGCCGGCATAGACCTCCTCGAAGTCACGCGCCCGCACGCCGGCGTCCCGCTTTGGCGGCGGTGCCTGGTCCTCGTTCACGAAGCGTAACATTCGGTCGGCCATAGGCGGATCAGCGCAATGGAATTTCCTCGTACACGGGCCATACTGGAAAAAAGCCGAAGGAGCGAGCCGAATTTGCGATATACGACAAGATTACTGTCTAAATAGCTCTTAGCGATAGACCGCCGGGAACCGTTTCGCCGATTCGCATATGACATGGGACAGTATCACTGCCTTACTGTGTCCCGTTAGCCGCCTTTGCGGCCTCATGTATGGTCGGCGCGGCATCTCGATTCGGACCCCGCCATGCACGACCTCTGGACCGCTTTCATCCTCGGCATCGTCGAGGGATTGACCGAGTTCATCCCCGTCTCCTCCACCGGCCATCTGCTGGTTGCCGAGCGGCTGCTGGGGCTGCAGCAGGAGCATTGGGAGGTCTTCACCATCGTCATCCAACTGGGCGCGATCCTGGCCGTGGTCGCGGTGTTCTGGCGCAAATTCTGGGATGTGCTGACCGGGTTGCCAAGCTCGGCCGACGCGCGCCGCTTCGTGATCAATGTGGTGGTGGCGTTCCTGCCCGCCGCCATCGCCGGCGCGCTGCTGATCAAGTTCATCAACGAGACCCTGCTCAACCCCGCCATCGCGATGCCGGTGATCGCCACGACCTGGATCGTCGGCGGCCTCATCATCCTGATCTTCGAGCGCCTCGCGCCGCCGCCGCGCTATCTCGACGGCGACAAGCTGCCGCTAGCGAAAGCGTTGCAGATCGGCTTCTGCCAGGTGCTCGCGATCGTCCCCGGCGTGTCGCGTTCGGGCGCCACCATTCTCGGCGGCGAGCTGCTCGGCGTCGAGCGCAAGGCGGCAACCGCCTTCACGTTCTATCTCGCGGTGCCGACGATGTTCGGCGCCACCGTGTTCGAGCTCTACAAATACCGCGCCGCGTTGTCGGCCGGCGATCTCGACAAGATCGCGGTCGGCTTCGTCGTGTCGTTCGTCGTGGCGCTGTTCGTGGTGCGCGGGCTGATCGGCTTCGTCGGGCGTTATGGCCTGAAGCCGTTCGGCTGGTACCGCATCGCTTCGGGGCTCGCGCTCATAGCGTTCTTGGCGATCCGATAACGCGCTCGGCCGACAACTCTTCATACTGACCCTTGGGCCGGAAGCGCCACAGATAGGCCGGCAGCACCGCCTCGAGCGAATCCGGCACGATGCCGAGATCGGCCAGCGTCAACGCGCCCGGCGACACCACATTGTCGGCCTTAAGGAATTTCACCTGGTCCATGGTGAGCAGCTTGCCGGGGAGGAATTGCAGGAACGCGCCCTGGATCGACGCGATCCAGAACGGGATCGGGATCAGAAGCCGCGACCGATCCGCTTCGCGCA
Source organism: Rhizomicrobium sp. (assembly GCA_035601715.1). GTDB lineage: Bacteria > Pseudomonadota > Alphaproteobacteria > Micropepsales > Micropepsaceae > Rhizomicrobium. The sequence goes on along the minus strand of DATNNS010000101.1, from coordinate 825 downwards.
GGATGACTTTCAGCATGTCCTTGACGCTGTAGACTGCCGGACCGCCGAGTTCATAAGTCTTGCCGCGCGTCGCCGGATCCTGCGCGCAGGTGACGATCGCGTCGGCCACGTCGCCTGCGAAGACGGGCTGGAATTTGGTGTGCCCGCCGCCGATCAGCGGCAGGAACGGCAATATCCGCGCGAGACCTGCGAACTTGTTGAAGAAATTGTCCTCCGGCCCGAACACCAGCGACGGCTTGAGCAGCGTGGCGCGGGGGAATTCCTCGCTGAGCGCGATCTCGCCCTCTGCCTTGCTGCGCGCATAGGCCGATAGCGAATCCGGGCTGATGTTCATCGTGGAGACGTGGATGAGCGTCGCGACACCCGCCGCGCTGGCGGCGCGGCCGATCGTGCGCGGCGCCTCGACATGCACGCTCTCGTAATTCTGGCCGCCTCCGGGATGGAGAATCCCCACCAGGTTGACCACGGCATCCGTGCCGCGCACCGCGGCCGCCACCGCGTCCGGATCCGTCACGTCGCACTTGGTGACCAGAATCTGTCCGACCTGGCCCATCGGCGGCAGATAGTTGGCCCGGCCCGGATGGCGCACGGCCACGCGGATGCGCCAGCCGGCCTGCGCGAACGCGCGCACCGCATGGCGCCCGAGAAGGCCGGAGCCTCCGAAAATGGTGACGAGGGAATTCTTCATGGCCGCTTTTTAGGCAACGCGCGGGGCGAAAGAAAGACCGCAAATCGCCGCTGCCGCTCTAGTCCCGCACATATTTCCGTTCGCCCGTCTGGGGATCGATGAAGACGGTCACCGGCGCGCCGGTCTCGTCGTCGACG
>DATNNS010000100.1:0-3341 GCA_035601715.1 Rhizomicrobium sp. | reverse complement strand
TAATTCGACACGTTGGCAGCGCGAGCGGATCGTCGGCAGCAGCCTGCCCGGTGCGTTGGCCAGCAGCATCAGCATCGCGCGCGATGGCGGTTCTTCCAGCGCCTTGAGCAGCGCGTTGGCCGCCGCGTCGTTCATGTCGTCGGCGGTGTCGACAATCGCCACGCGCCAGCCGCCGGCGCCGGACGTCATGCCGAAGAAGCCGGCAAGCTTTCGGATTTCATTCACACCGACCACCGTCATCAGCTTGCCGGTGTCGGGATTGAGGCCGCGCTTGAGGAGCAGCAACCCGGGATGCGCGCCGGCGGCGACCTGCAGCGACACCGGATCGTTCGGCGCGACCGCCAAGTCTTCGGGACCCTTATCCGTCGCGCCATAGCGCAGCATGTAGCGGGCGATGCGATAGGCCAGCGTCGCCTTGCCGATGCCGGGCGGACCGGTGATCATCCAGGCCTGCGGCGTTCGCCCGGCGCGGATGGCGCGCGCGGCGCGGGCGAGCGCGTCGCCCTGCCCGATCAGCGCGTGGCTCTCGCGCGGATGCGGCTGACCCTCCAGCCGGTCGGTCTCGACGATCTCTTCGGGTTTCGCGCGCCGGGCCATGGTCAGAGACTGAAACGGGTCGCGACGGTTTTCCAGATCAGCGCCGCCACCTCGTCCTCGCTCCCCAGCGCCTCGATCGTCACGCAGCGGTCGGCGTGGCGGTTGGCGATGTCGCGAAAGGCGGCGCGCAGCTTTTCGTGGAACGCGGCGTCGAATTTCTCGAAGCGGGTTTCGGCCGATTTCCGCGCATTGGCGCGCTCAAGACCGACCGAAACCGGCAAATCCAGCACAAGCGTGAGGTCGGGACGGAAGTCGCCGATGGAGGCCGATTCCAGCCGGCGGATGGTTTCGCGGTCCAGCCCCCGGCCCGCGCCCTGATAGGCGTAAGTCGAATCCGTGAAGCGGTCGCAGATCACCCATTTGCCGGCTTCGAGCGCCGGCTTGATCGTGCGCACGACGTGATCGGAGCGCGCCGCGAACATCAGCAGCGTTTCGGTCAGCGTGCCCCAGCGCCACGGCTCGCCCTCGACGAGCAGCTTGCGGATATCCTCCGCGCCCGGCGAGCCGCCCGGCTCGCGCGTGACGATGGACGCGATGCCGCGCACCTCCAGTGCGGCGGCCAAGCTGCGGGCTTGCGTGGATTTGCCGGTGCCCTCGCCGCCTTCCAGCGTAATAAAGCGCGCGCTCATTGCCCTGTGCTGTTGGGCGAGATCAGCGAGCGCAGCCCCAGGAAGATGCGGCCGAAGATTCCCGCACTGCCGACCGAACCGGCGGCATAGACCGGCACGTCCATGCCGGGGAAATCGGGCGCGGTGATCCGGAGCGTGCCGATCCGCTGGTTCAAGGCGACCGGCGCATGCACCGGGCCGTTGTATTTCAGCGTCGCCTTCATGCCCGCTTGCGCGTCGACCGGCAGCATGATGCTGAGCGGACCGGCGAGCTTCAGCGGCACGCTGTCGCTGTCGCCCTGCCACACCACCGCCTTGCCGACGATGTCGTCTGCCTTGAAGAGCTGATAGCGGCGGAATTCGCGGAATGCGACGCCCAGGATGCGCGCGGCTTCCTCGGCGCGGCGCTGTTCGGCGAACCAATCCTGCGACTTGGAATCGCGCTTGGCCAGATCGGGATAGCGCAAGCCGTTCAGCACCAGCACCAGCCGGGCACCGTTCTGCACCGCCGACGTGGTGATGCCGTAGCCTGCCGCATCAGTGTGGCCGGTCTTGAGGCCATCCGCGCCCGGGAATTTCTCCAGGACAAGATTGCGGTTCTCCTGCGAGATGCCGCTCCACACGAAACTGCGTTCGCTGAAATAATGATAATAGGCCGGATAGTCGCGGATCATATGACGCGCCAGCGTCGCCAGGTCGGCGGCGGACATCAGCTGTCCCGGCGGATCCGGCAATCCGTTGGGATTGACGAAGTGCGATTGGTTGAGCCCGAGCTGCTTGGCGCGCGCGTTCATCATCGCGATGAAGTTCTCTTCCGTGCCGCCGATGGCCTCCGCCACCACGATGCAGCCGTCGTTCGCCGACATCACGATGATGCCGCGGATCAGATCCTCGACCGTCATGCTGTCCCCGAGCTTGACGAACATCTCCGAGCCGCTGCGTTCGCTCCAGGCGCGCTGCGAGACCGGGAATTTGTCGCTGAGCTTCACGCGGCCGTCCTTCAGCCGCTGGAACAGCAGCTCCAGCGTCATCAGCTTGCTCATCGAGGCCGGCGGCATCGGCGTGTAGGCATCCTTGGCCCACAGCACTTGGCCCGAATCCGCGTCCATCAGGATGGCGTGTTCGGCGGTGGTGTCGACCGTGGCCTGGGCCGGCGAGATGAGCGCGGCGGCGAATGCGATGGCGATGACGAAAAGGCGCCGCATGATGTCTCCCGGCATTGGTGTTTTATTGATCGACGACGATCTGCGCGTCGTTGGTGCCAAGCCCGCTCAGCCGGGTCAGCGCCGCATCGGCCGATTCGACGTCATCGTAGGGGCCGCTGCGCACCCTATAAAGCCGCTGACCGCCCCTGTCGATTGGCGAAATGAAAAGATCGCCGGCCGAGGCCAGCCGCGTCTTCAGCCGGTCGGCATTGGCATAGGTCGTAAAAGCGCCGGTCTGCACATAAAGATGCGTCGAAGCGGGAACCGGAACTTTCGTCACCTGCCCTGTCGGCTGCGTATCGGCGACGGGCGGCGGCGGCGTGGGCAGCGGCGCCGGCAACGGGACTGTTTGGACGGGCGGCGCGACCGCGGCGCCGGGAATGATGTTGAGCGCGGCGGTATCGACTTTCCCGGTCGGCGCGGGCGGAACGGCGTTGGCGATCTCCGGCGGCGTGTCGGACGCGACTTCCCCGCTGCCCGTATCGGCGCGGGCGAGATAGGTGACGCGCACCCGCGCCGTGCCCACGCCGTAGAAGCCGAGCAGTTTTGCCGCCGCTTCCGACACGTCGATGATGCGGCCCTTGGCATAAGGCCCGCGATCGTTCACGCGCACCACCAGCGATTTGCCGTTGTCGAGATTGGTGACGCGCACATTCACCGGCAGCGGCAGGGTGCGATGCGCGGCGGTCAGGTCGCCGGCATTATAGATTTCGCCGTTGGCGGTGCGATGGCCGTAAAAAGTGGGGCCGTACCACGAGGCGATGCCGGTCTCGTCGTAATTGGGCTGCTCGCGCGGATAATACCAGGTGTCGCCGATCTGATAGGGGTTGCCGATCTTGTAGATGCCGGCATTAGGCGGGACCGAGACTGGGTAGGTCTGCCGCGGCGGCGACGTGGCGCAGCCGGCGAGCAGCGCCGCCCACGCGCAAAT
>DATNNS010000099.1:0-2415 GCA_035601715.1 Rhizomicrobium sp. | reverse complement strand
CAGCACCAGCCGCGCATGGGCAGCGTCGGCCCCCATCTGCGAAATGCGCGCGATGGCCGGGCCCAGTGCCGCGGTGCCGGCGTTCGACAGCGCCTCGCCGAAGCGCTCGCCGTGGAGGAAGCCGAAATCCTGCAATCCCGTCGTCACCGCGGCGATGCCGATGGCGCCGCCGAGATTGCGCATCAGGTTGAACAGGCCGGAGGCGAAGCGCAGTTCCGCCGGCGGTACACCGTTGAGCGCCATGCCCACGGCCGGCACGATGCAAAGCAGGATGGCGAAGCCGCGCAGCGCGAGCGCCGGGAACAGCTCCCAGAAACCCCACACCGCGGTGACTTCCGACATCAACCAGCTCGACAATGCGAAGATGAGGAAGCCGGCGGCGATCACGATGCGCTGGTCGATCATTGTCGTCAGCCGGGCCGCGAGCGGCGCGCCGAACGTCATGAACACACCGGAAATGAAGACGGTGGTGCCGATGTCCAAACTCGAATAGCCGCGCACGCGACCGAGGAAGATCGGCGTCAGATAGACCGATGCGTAGAGCCCGAAGCCCGTCACCGCATTGAGCACGCAAGCGAGTGCGAACACCGGCCGCTTGAACGGCGTCAGCCGGAGCACCGGCATTTTGGAGAAGAACGAGCGCTCGAAGAACACGATGCCGGCGACGAACGATATCCAGGCCACCGTCTGGATCGTCGGATCCTCGAACCATTGGTTGCGCGGGCCTTCCTCCAGCACATATTGGAACGCGCCGAGGAAGAGGGCGAGCGAGGCGACGTGCAGCCAGTCGATGCGCTTCAGCATCGACAGGTCGGGCTCGTCCACCTTGCCCAGGATCGGCAGCGCGATCGCGATGAAGGCGCCGGGGATCACATTGATGAAGAACAGCCAGCGCCAGCTCGACTCCTCGGTGATCCAGCCGCCGATGGTCGGGCCGAGCGTTGGCGCGAGCGTGGAGACGATGCCCAGGATCGCGGGGATCATCGCGCGGCGCTTGCCGGAGAACATCGCAAAGCCGGTGGCGAACACGGTGGGCACCATCGCGCCGCCGACGAAGCCCTGGATCGCGCGGAACACGGTCATGGACTGGATGCTCCACGCCATGCCGCACATCAGGCTCGAGACCGTGAACAGCACGGCCGACAGCGTGAACAGCCAGCGGGTGGAAAGCGCCTGGCTCAGGAAGGCGGCAAGCGGGATCATCACGATCTCGGCCATCAGATAGGCGGTCTGCACCCAGGCGATCTCGTCGGGCCCGGCGGACAGCCCGGCCTGGATGGAATTGAGCGAGGCGGCGACGATCTGGATGTCGAGCAGCGCCATGAATTGGCCGAACGCCATGATCCCGAAAATCATCAGCTTGCGCGTGTCGCTGAGGCCGAAAGCCGTGGGCTGGTGCGGGGTTAGGGCAGGTTCGGCGGCGCTCAAGAAAGCCTCTTGACGTTTTATATGACGCGCATCATATAATGAGGCAACGGAGTGACGCAAGATGCGCTACAGCGAAAACCACAAGAGCGAGACCCACGCCAAGCTGCTCAAGATCGCGGGCAAGGCGTTGCGCGCCAAAGGGCCGCAAGGCCTGGCGGTCGCCGAAGTGATGAAGGATGCCGGCCTCACCCATGGCGGCTTCTACGCGCATTTCAAATCGAAGGACGCGCTGCTGGTCGAAACGCTTCAAGGCATCTTCGCCCATTCGCAGCAGAAATACCGCCGCCTGACGGAAGGCCTGCCGCCGCGCCACGCGCTGGCGACCTATATCGACTTCTATGTTTCGCCGACCCATCGCGACGATGCCTCGCGCGGCTGCCCGATCGTCACCCTCAATTCCGACATGCCGAGGCAGTCGCGGAAATTCCGCGCCGCCTTCGACGCGGGCGTCAAATCGCTGGTCGACGCGCTCGCCGCCCGCATCGAGATCGCCGGCGTCGCCGGCCGCGGCGAAAGCGAAACGCTCGCCGCGTCCCTTCTGTCCGCGATGGCCGGCGCCGTCGCGGTCGCGCGTGCCGTTTCCGACAAGCGCCTTTCCGACGAAATGTTGGAGGCGGCACGCGCCAGCATCAAGACGCGGCTCGGCGTCAACGACGAAGCGCTGTCGCGGGGAACGCTGCAATGACCGCGGCCTTCGTGACCGATGCTCCGGTTTCCCCCGCGCGCTCGCGGCTGCGCGCCTTGCCGCTGCGCGCGCTGCTGGTGGCGGGACTTGCCGTTGTCGCCATAGCGGCCGGCGCCGCCTGGATCGCCTGGCCCGCCTCGTCGGTGTCCACCGACGACGCCTATGTGAAGGCCGACTCCACCATCGTTGCGCCGAAAGTGCAGGGCCTGATCGCGCGCATTTTGGTGCGGGACAATGAAGCCGTGAAAGCCGGCCAGCCCCTGATCCAGATCGATCCGGAGGACTATCGCCAGGCCGTCGCG
>DATNNS010000098.1:0-6980 GCA_035601715.1 Rhizomicrobium sp. | reverse complement strand
AAGCACGCCGGGCCGACCGCCCATAATCTCTTTCGAGACGGAAATTTATGGGTGGCCGGCACGAGGCCGGCCATGACGGTGTTGGGAGCGGAGCAAGAACTTCGCGGCTTCTTTTCTTCGCGGCTTTGCGTGCGCCTTTCTTCGTTCCGCCGCGCGTTCACCGCATTTTAACCATACGCGACCAATGTGGCCTGCCGCAGTGGGATTTCACGGCCATGGAAATCAAGAGTTCGGGCCGCGTCGAAGGCTCCAATATCCGCCGTATCGCCAAGGGTGCGTCGTCGTCCGGCGGCGCATTCAGTGTTTCCGAGACGGCCGAACAGCCGCGCGCGGGCAGCCTGTCTGCGCCCGGCCCGCTCACCGCGGTCGAGACCATCCTGACCCTGCAGAGCATCGACGATTCGACGTCCGGCCCGGCCAAGGGCGCGGCGCATGGCGAGAAGCTGCTGGAGCTGCTCGACGATGTGCGCGACGGGCTGTTGTCGGGCGGCATTCCGCGCAGCACGCTCAACCGGCTGGCCAATGCGGTGTCGCGCCGCCACGAAAGCTTCTGCGATCCCAAGCTCCAGGGCGTGCTCGACGAGATCGAGCTGCGCGCCCGCGTCGAACTGGCCAAGCTCGAACAGGCGGACCGCAGCGCGGCCTGACCTTTCGCCTAACCCATTGTATCATAGGTGAATTTCTGGGTTAACCCGGCGCGCGATTCCATTTGATGGGACCCGTGCGCACCTGTATAACCCCGCGCGCCCGGGCTAGGGGCGAACCGTTTCGAAAGGGTGTGCGCATGGGTACGGAAATTCCGTCGAGCTACAAGCCGTCGGAAAGCGAGCCCTTCATGAACGAGCGGCAGCGCGAATATTTCCGCCGCAAGCTGATGCACTGGAAAGAGGAAATCCTGCGCGAAAGTCGCGGCACGATCCTCAATCTTCAAGCCGAAACCACGCCCTTCGCCGATCTCGCCGACCGCGCCTCCACCGAGGCTGAGCGCCAGCTCGAACTGCGCACCCGCGACCGCCAGCGCAAGCTGATCGCCAAGATCGATTCCGCGCTGCGCCGGCTCGAAGACGGTTCCTACGGTTTCTGCGAGGAGACCGGCGAGCCGATTTCCTTGAAGCGCCTCGACGCCCGCCCCATCGCGACACTTTCCATCGAAGCGCAGGAACGCCATGAGCGCCGAGAAAAAGTTTATCGGGACGATTAGGGCGTTTCAGATCACACGCTCACATGTCATGGCCCGCGAATGCGGGCCACCCAGGTGACACAATCTTAAAGCTTGTCATCCCCGGCGAGCGCGCCTTCGCGCGAGGGAAGGGGACCCAGGTGCTCAAATATCTCCAGTGTCTCAGCACCTGGGTCCCCTTCCCCTCGCGCCCAACCGGGCGCTCGGCCGGGGATGACAAATCGGTTTGAAATACAGACAGAAGCGGCCGGACGTTTCCGTCCGGCCGCTTCTCCAGCCCCTCCGCTCCCACCAGGGATGCGGAAAATCAGAACGGCATCAAAATATCGTAGAGCTGGCTGCCGTAGCGCGGCTGCTGCATGTCGGTGATCTGGCCCTGGCCGCCATAGGAGACGCGCGCCTCGGCGATCTGCGACAGGTTCACCGTGTTGTCCTGGGTGATGTCCTCGGTGCGCACGATGCCGGCGATCTGCAGGTCGCGCATCTCGTTGTTGACCCGAACCTGCTGGTGGCCGCTGACCACCAGGTTCCCGTTCGCGAGCGTCTGCGTGACGATGGCGGCGAGCGTCAGGTTGATGTCCTCGGAGCGGTCGACCGAGCCCGCGCCGACATTGGAGGTGTCGGAGCCCATCTTGACCAGGCTCGCCGGATCGGAGCCCAGCACCTTCTGCAGCTTGTTCTCCAGCCCGAAGAAATTGGTCAGGTTGGCGTCGTCGGAATTGGTGCGCGTGCGCGTCGTGGTGTCGGAAATCTTGGCCGCGTCGGCGATGGTGATGTCGATGGTGATCAGATCGCCGACATGGGTGGCGCGCGGATCGTGGAAGAAGCTGTGCGAGCCCGGCACCCACAGCGCGTTGGCTTCGCGATAGGTGGGCGCCGGCGGCGGCAGCGGCACCGAAACAACCTGCGCCGGCGGCGTGACGATCGGCGCCATGGTGGGCGCCTTGCCGATGTTCTCGACGCGATCGACTGCGCTGCATCCCGACAGGGCCGCGGCCAGGATCGCAAGGCTCGCGAACTGCTTCAATTGTGTGGATCGCATGGGATATTCCTCACGGCTTTGAAGAGGCGACTTGCTGCGGCGCGATCACGGATGTGACGTCGCCGGCGCGCACTTCGCCCGCGCCCGTCACCACGGCGGTGATCTGGCGGAACGAGACGGGATTGAGCACGGTCACGGTTTCGCCGATGCCGCCTTCGCTCATCGCCTTGCCCGTCGCGGTCAGCGTCAGGCCGGGCGCGGCGAAGATCATCGTCACGGTCTGGCCCTTGGTGACGAGGATGGGCTTGCGCACATCGTCGCCGCGCACCGGCTCGCCCGCGCGCAACACGCGGCGCGTCTCCATGCCGTCGAGCGCGTTCATCGAGGTGACGACGCCGAAGGCGAGCTGGTCGGACGTCGCGTTCACATAGGCCAGATCGGAATCGCCGATCGTGGCGCCACGCGGAATGTCGTGCGACGGCACGACGATGCGCGCCTGCCCCGGCGCATCGGCCAGCGCCGGCGAGACCGCCAGCGCGAACAGGGCCATCAAAACCAGCGCTTTCATCAGCCGCTCCCCATCTGCGAGGTCGTCTGCAGCATCTGGTCCGCCGCGGTGACGACCTTGGAATTCATTTCATAGGCGCGCTGGGCGGTGATCAGCGACGTGATCTCCTCCACCGCGTTGACGTTGGAGGTTTCGAGATAGCCTTGCTGGATCGTGCCGTAGCCGGTCGAGCCCGGAACGCCGGCCTGCGGCGAACCCGAGGACGCGGTTTCGGTGAACAGATTGTCGCCCTGCGCGGAAAGGCCCGCTTCGTTGGGGAAACGCACCAGTTCGAGCTGGCCCAGCGTCTGCGGCGCGGCCTGGCCCGGCACGGTCGCCTGCACCTGGCCCTGCGCATTGACGGTGATCGACAGCGCGGTCGCGGGCACCGCGACGCCCGGCGACACCGTATAGCCCTTGTCGGTGACGATCTGCCCTTCCGGCGACAGCGCGAAATTGCCGGCGCGGGTATAGGCGTCGGAGCCGTCGGGCATGGTGATGTGGAAATAGCCCGAGCCCTGGATGGCGAGGTCGAGCGGATTGGAGGTCTGCGAAAGATCGCCCTGTGAGGTCAGCCGGTAGACCGCCGCCGTGCGCACGCCGGCGCCGAGCTGGATGCCCGACGGCAGGATGGTTCCGGAATCCGAAGTCTGCGCGCCCGGCTGCTCGATGTTCTGATAGAGCAGGTCCTGGAATTCGGCGCGCTGCTCCTTGAAGCCGGTCGTGTTCATGTTCGCGAGATTGTTCGCGATCACTTCCACATTCGTCTGTTGCGCCTGCATACCGGTCGAGGCGATGTCGAGGGCCCGCATGTCATAGTCTCCTTAGTTCGGCGCCGCGCTGAGCTTGTCGAGAGCGTTGCGCATCAATTCTTCCTGGGACTGGGTGAGGTTGGCGCTCGACTGATAGGCGCGCATCACCTCGATCATGTTGCTGATCTCGACCACCGGCTGGACGTTGGACGCTTCGATCATCCCCTGATGGATGCTGGGCTTTTCCACGTCCGTCGGCTGCTGGTCGGTCGCGTAAAGGCTGGAACCCTGTTTTTGCAGCGCCGAATCGTCGGGAAAATCGACCAGCTTGAGCTTACCGATCTGGCCCTTGGCGCCGCTCACCGTGCCGTCCTCGGCGATATGGATGTCGCCGTCGTCGGCCGTGACCGTGATCTCGCCGCCGTCGCCCTGCAGCGTGTCGCCGTCCTCGGTGGCGATGTTGCCGTCGCCGTCGAGCGTGAAATGGCCGTTGCGCGTGTAGCGGTTGCCCGCCGCGGTGCTGACGGTGAAATAGCCCTTGCCGTTGATCGCCAGATCGAACGGCGCATTGGTGGTTTCGGCGTGGCCCTGCGTCAGGTCGCGCGTGTCGCCGGCATCCTTTACGAAGCTGACCGGCTGCGTGCCGGTCTCGCCCTCGGCGGGCTGGGCCTGCGTGACATATTCCTGGAACGTCGCGGACTCGCGCTTGAACCCCGGCGTGCTCGCGTTGGCGAGATTGTTCGCGATCACGTCCATCGAGCGATAGGACGCGAGTTGACTGGAAAGACTGACGAGCAGTGTGTTGTCCATGGCGCTTCCCCGGATCCCTTCTGGTCCGTGGCGCTATCAGTGCAGCCGCCATGCCAGCGCCGAAGGCCCGGATTTGCGGGCTTTTTCGCGCGCGCTCGCGGCGCATGCGGCAAAGACTGCCGGGCGCACCGGCATTTGCTCACCACTCCTTAACCACGTCCGCCTAACACTCGCGTCTCGAGCTTGCGAAGGGCCGCACATGGCAAAGGACGACGCGAAGACGGATGTCGCCGAGGAAGAACCGGCGGAAGGCGCGGACAGCGCCGCGCCGAAGCAAGGTTTCGTTAAGAAACTCCTCGGCAACAAAAAGCTGCTGCTGATCGGCGGCGGCGGCGCGCTCGTGCTGCTGCTCGGCAGCGGCGCCGGACTCTATTTCTTCGTGTTCTCCGGACACGGCGCGCAGAACAAGGTCGCGGCCGCGGCCGCTCCCGTTCCCATCGTGCCGCCGCAGGTCGCTTTCTACGACGTGCCCGACATCGTCGTGAACATCCAGAATGCCGATGCGACGCCGGCCTATCTGAAACTTTCGGTCGCTCTCGAAATCGCCACCGCCGACGAGAAAGCCGGGCTTCAGGCGCTGATGCCGCGCATCGTCGACCAGTTCCAGAGCTATCTGCGCGAGTTGCGCGTCGACGACCTGCATGGCAGCGCCGGCGTGCTGCGCCTGAAAGAAGAGCTGCTGCGCCGGGTGAAAGTCTCGGCCGCGCCCTATCCGGTGCGCGACGTGCTGCTCAAGGAAATGATCGTTCAATAAACAGGAACAGCCATGGCCGACGAAATCGAAAAGACCGAAGCCGCCGCCGAACCGGTGGATGCCGCGCGCCAGCCGGGCTGGGACGCGGCCGCAACCTCGGAAGACGAGCTCGCGCCCGCCGACGGCGCCACCACCGAACGCGTCCTCAATCAGGAGGAGATCGACAGCCTGCTCGGCTTCGATGTCGACGACGAGGATCTGCAGGACAAGAGCGGCGTCCGCGCCATCATCAATTCGACGCTGGTTTCCTACGAGCGCCTGCCGATGCTCGAAATCGTCTTCGACCGGCTGGTGCGGCTGATGACGACATCCTTGCGCAATTTCACCTCCGACAATGTCGAAGTGAGCCTGGACAGCATCACTTCCATCCGCTTCGGCGATTATCTGAACTCGATCCCGCTGCCCGCGATCCTGGCCGTGTTCCGCGCCGAGGAGCTGGACAATTACGGCCTGTTCACCGTGGACTCCAACCTGATCTATTCGATCGTCGACGTGCTGCTCGGCGGCCGCCGCGGAACCGCGCAGATGCGCATCGAGGGCCGGCCCTACACCACCATCGAGCGCACACTGGTCCAGCGCATGACGGAAGTGATCCTGCAGGACATGTGCGCCGCGTTCGAGCCGCTGGCGCCGGTCAATTTCGCGCTCGACCGTCTCGAAACCAATCCGCGCTTCGCCGCGATCGCGCGCCCGGCCAACGCCGCGATCCTGGTGCGCCTGCGCGTCGACATGGAAGACCGCGGCGGCCGCACCGAGCTGCTGCTGCCCTATGCGACGCTCGAGCCGATCCGCAAATTGCTGTTGCAGCAGTTCATGGGCGAGAAGTTCGGCCGCGATTCCATCTGGGAAAGCCATCTGGCGACCGAGCTGTGGTCCACCAAGGTGGAGATCGACGCGATCCTCGACGAACAGATCATGTCGCTCAACAAGATCATGAACCTTCAGGTCGGCGAGACCATCATGCTCAACGCCCATCCCGATTCCAAGATCGAGCTGCGCTGCGGCGGCGTGCCGCTGCTGCGCGGACGGATGGGCCGCGTCGGCGCCGCCGTCGCGGTGCGCGTCGACGAAGCGGTGGCGCGCACCGACGCCAGCCACGTGCTCTGAAAGGCCACACCCATGACCATCTCCTTCATCGTCGAACTGACACTGATCGCCCTGCTCGCGATGACGCTCGTCTATTGCGCCCTGCTCGAGCGCAAGCTGTCGGCGCTGCGCAAGGGCCAGGACGGATTGAAAGACACCATCGGCGAGCTGAATTCCGCCATCGTCTCGGCCGGCGCATCGATGCGCGCGCTGAAAGCGGCCGCCGGCGGCGCCGCCGAAACGCTCGACTCACGCATCGAAAGCGCTCGCGCACTGATCGACGAATTGTCGCTGATGACGGCGTCGGGCGAACGCATCGCCGACCGCATCGCCAATGGGGCGCCCGCCAAGCCCGCTTCGCCACTGCCCGCCTCGCTCATCAGCAGGCTGGACGCGCTCAAGCCCAAAGCCACAATGGGAGCGATGCGGTGAGAAAGATCTTCCGGCATCTTCGCCTGCTGCCGGCCGTCTTCGTGCTGTGCGCGGGCCTTCTGGCGGTCAAGGGCACCGACATGACTCTGGAAGCGCGCGCCGAAAGCGCGCCCGCCACTCCGCCGGCCGCAACGCCCGCGCCCACGCCGAGCGCCGACCCGGCCGCGGACGATTCCGCGCCGTCCAGCGTGGCGGAAGTCGATGTGCTGACCAGCCTTTCCAAGCGCCGGGCCGAGCTCGACGCGCGCGAGCAGGATCTGGCGATGCGCGCCAATCTGATCGCCGCTGCGGAAGCCCGCGTCGACGGCAAGATCGCGCAGCTCAAGCAGTTGCAGACCTCCGTGCAGGCCCTGCTCGGCCAGCGCGACGACGCCGAGCAGAAGCAGATCGCCACATTGGTGAAGACCTATTCCTCGATGAAGCCCAAGGACGCCGCC
>DATNNS010000097.1:0-2659 GCA_035601715.1 Rhizomicrobium sp. | reverse complement strand
GCGGGCTGAAGGACCAGTTGCGCATCGGCTATCAGCATCGCCCCAAGCTGTTCGCGCTGAACATCGAATTGCCCGACATGCTCTATGCCGGCGTGATCGAAGCCGATGAGCGCGTCACCGCGCAAGGCGACGTGCTGACGTCGCTGGACGAAACCGCGCTGACGGCGGCGTTGAAACAGGCGCGCGCGAACGGGATCGCCGCCTGCGCCATCCTGTTCATGCACGGCTATCGCTATCCGGCGCATGAGGCGCGCGCGGCCCAGATCGCGCGCGGCCTCGGCTTCACGCAGATTTCCACCAGCCATGACAGCGTACCGCTGATGCGCTTCGTCTCGCGCGGCGACACCACCGTGGCGGATGCCTATCTGTCGCCGGTGCTGGCGCGCTACGCGGACCGCATCGCGGGCGCGCTGGGCGATACGCGGCTTTTGTTTATGACGTCGAATGGCGGTCTTGCCGCGCCGGAATTCTTCCGCGGCAAGGATGCGATCGTCTCCGGGCCGGCCGGCGGAGTCGTCGGCATGGCGGAGACGGCGCGCGAAGCGGGCTTCGATCATGTCATCGGCTTCGACATGGGCGGCACTTCCACTGACGTCTCGCGCTTCGACGGCGCCTATGAGCGCGTCTATGAGACGCAGATCGCGGGCGTGCGCCTGCGCGCGCCGATGATGGCCATCCACACGGTGGCGGCCGGAGGAGGATCGATCCTGCACTACGACGGCGCGCGCTTCCGCGCCGGACCGGATTCCGCCGGCGCCGATCCGGGGCCGCGCTGCTATCGCCGCGGCGGACCGCTGACCGTCACCGACGCGAACGTGATGGTCGGAAAGCTCAGCGCCGAATACTTCCCGCGCCTCTTCGGCCCCGCTGCCGACCAGCCGCTCGACGACGCGGCCGTGCGCGATGGCTTCGCGGCGCTCGCGCGCGAGATCGGCGACGGGCGCGCGCCCGAGGCCGTCGCCGACGGCTTCATCCGCATCGCGGTGGAGAACATGGCCAATGCGATCCGCCGCATCTCGGTGGCGAAGGGCTACGACACGCGCGCCTATGCGCTCGCCTGTTTCGGGGGAGCCGGCGGCCAGCACGCCTGCCTCGTCGCCGACGCGCTCGGCATGACGCGCATCTTCATCCACCCGTTCTCGGGCTTGCTGTCCGCCTATGGGATGAAGCTGGCCGCGCTGCGCAGTTTGAAACAAAGCGCGGTGGGGAAGCCGTTGACGGGCGCGGTCGTGAAGTCGCTCACCGGACTGTCCTACGATCTGGGCGGAGAAGCCGCGCTGGCCGTGTCGGTGCAAGGCGGCGAGAACATCCGCGTCGAGACCAGGGTCCATATTCGCTACGATGGCAGCGACACGACGATTGCCGTCGCGCTGTCCGATCTCGCCACGATGCGGGAAGAGTTCGCGGCGAAGCACGCAAGGCTGTTCGGGTTTGGGTTCGAGGGGAAAGACCTGATCGCGGAATCGATCGAAGTCGAAGCAGAGAGTTTCCTCCCCCGCGAGAGCGGGGGAGGGGGACCGCGAAGCGGTGGAGGGGGTGAGGAGATCTCGCAGAACAGTCCGTCGGCATCGCCTCACCCCCTCCGTCTGCCGCGCGAAGAGGCGCGGCATCCACCTCCCCCGCAAAGCGGGGGAGGAAAACAAAGGTTCTACTCTCAAGGCGCGTGGCACGACGCCGTCGTCCATCGCACCGCCGAGCTCGCGGCCGGCGCGAACATCCCCGGCCCGGCGCTGCTGATCGAGCTGCATCAGACCATCGTGGTCGAATCCGGATGGCGCGCGGAAATCACCGGCGCGCGTGCGGTGATCCTGACGCGCGAGGCGCCGCGCGCCGCCACGCAGGCCGCGACCACCGCCGTCGATCCCGTCCTGCTGGAAGTGTTCGCCAATCTGTTCATGGCCATCGCCGAGGAGATGGGCACGACGCTGCAGAACACCGCCGCCAGCGTGAACATAAAAGAGCGTCTCGATTTCTCCTGCGCGGTGTTCGACGCGGATGGTGGCCTCGTCGCCAACGCACCGCACATGCCGGTGCATCTGGGCTCGATGGGCGATTGCGTCACCGCTGTGATGAAGAAGCATCCGGCCATGATGCCGGGCGACATGTTCGTCACCAACGCGCCTTATGAAGGCGGCACGCATCTGCCCGACATCACGGTGGTGGCGCCGGTATTCGTGGACAACGAACGTCGCTTCTTCGTCGCGAGCCGCGGCCACCATGCCGATATCGGCGGCATCACGCCGGGCTCCATGCCGCCGTTCTCCAAGGACATTTCCGAGGAAGGCGCGCTGTTCGATGGGCTCGCGATGATCCGCGGCGGCCATTTCGACGACGCGGGCATGCGCGGCGTGCTCGGCGCCGGCGCCCACCCCGCGCGCAATCCCGATCAGAATATCGCCGACCTCAAGGCGCAGGCCGCGGCCTGCGCGCGCGGCGCCGACGAATTGCGCCGCGCCTGCGCGCTCTACGGCGCCGAAATCGTCACCGCTTATATGGGCTACGTCCAGGACAACGCGGAAGAATCCGTGCGCCGCGTGATCGGCGCGCTCAAGGATGGCGAATTCGTGATGCCGATGGACGGCGGCATGGAGATCCGCGTCAAAGTGATGGTGGATCGCGCCGCGCGTTCCGCGCGCGTCGATTTCAGCGGCACCTCGCC
>DATNNS010000096.1:0-3946 GCA_035601715.1 Rhizomicrobium sp. | reverse complement strand
CACTGGCGTCGGCACGCCGTAATCGCAGTCGACAGACCAATTCGAGAAAGAGGCGCCTTACGGCGCCTCTTTTTTTGGCTTATCCGCCAGATGTCGCAGGCGGCCGCAGGATTTCCAGCTCGATGGGATCGTAGTCGGGATGGATATGCTGGATGGATTTCCACACCATCCCGTCGCTGCCAATCCAGTATGAATCGGTGAACGTCCAATCGATCGTGGCGCCTTCGCAGCTTTCGTCGACGCGGGTCGTGGCGATGGTCTTGCCCAGAATCACGATATCGTCGCGCCCGTGCGAGACCGTCACGCAACGCAGCGGCACCGAATAGCGGTTCAGGTCCCAGTAATCGACGAACCGCAGGGATTGCCGCGGCCGGTCGTCCTGGAGCGCGTCCAGCAGAGGATCGCCGGCCTGGAACGACACCGTGTCGATGTTCCGCGCCAGGCCGGCAGTGCGAACGACGCGGCCGCCTCGCGTGGTGATCGCGATCTTGGCCGCCGACGTCCAAAGCCTGCTGCCGCCCGAATCGGCTGCCAGCACAATCAACATCTGCGCGCCGTCGCCGATCCGCACACCCATCGTGGCGAAGGGGATGGCCGCGGCCTGATCCAGCGTGACCGATTTGTCGCCTGGCGACAGGCTGGTCTGCACGGCGTCGATGACATTGGACCAGTCGCCGCCGCTTCCCGTGCCGCAGCCGGCAAGAAACAGCGCGAGCGCGCTCAGCGCCGGGCGCAGGGAGATCTTACGGATAGCCGATCTCCTCGGTGTGGTTGAAGATCTCGCCATAGCTCGTCCTGCGTGTTTCCTCATAGAGCGAATCGTCGTTTTCAAGGCGCTGTCCGCCATCGCGCGTCAGCGGCCTCAGATCCAGATCGTAGGCGGATTGGGTGTTGAACGGCAGGGCCCAGCCCAGCGGGATGTGGATCACGATACCCTTGTCGAAGCTGCCTTCGCCGAATTTCGCGAACGGCACGTTGGTGAAGGTCGCGAAGGCGCCGATCTCCACGCCGGTCGAGAATTCGCGCGTCACTTCGAACGTCGTCCCGTAGTCACGTGCCAGATAGCGCCCGGCATGGACGGAGAAGTTCAGGTCGTACCAGGGCGACTGGTAGTAGACGTTCACATGGCCGGTGACGACGTGATAATTCCTAAAGCCGAACAGCCGGTCGAAATTGCGCTGCCAGACATCGTAGACGTCGACGCCCACGGCCCAGCGCAGGCCTTCGGGCCGCCACAGCGCCTGCACGCCGCCGCCGCCGAACATGTCCTCGAGATAGCCCGCCCTCACCTCGAAAAAGACGTCCGGCGCAAAGCGCGTGTCGTAGGAGGCATAGAGATTGGCGATGCCGTTTTCGCCATGCTTGAGGTATTCGGCGAAATCGCTGCGCACATGCGGCAGCAGGCTGTTGCTCGGGCTGAACTTGAAATCGTTGTAGATGTTGCCTTCGAGTTGGGTGTTGATCGCCAGGCCCGGGACGATTTCCACCTTGCCGCCCGCCGCGGCCAAAAGCTGCACCTGCAGCGGCTCGTTGGGGTCGAACAATTCCTGCCTGAAGATCGGCGATAGCGACCAGGTGAAGCGCGGATAGCTGTCCGACTGGGCGGCGTCGAGCAGGGGATGGTCGAGCGGCGGCGGCTTCAGCGTGATCGCCTGCTGGATCTCGATCGGATCGGCCTGCTGGGTGAACATGCGCTCGAGCGGCGCGCGCAGCACGTCGACCTCCTGCTGCGGCACGCCGGAGACGACGGCGACTAGCCGCATCGATTCGACACTCGCCGGCGTCGTGGCCAGCAGCACGCGCGCCAGCCGCCCGATCGCGTCGGACTCCAGATAATAGGTCGTGTTCGAATAATAGACGACGATCTCGTGGGCGCCGATGCCGACGGCTTCGATGCGCAGGCCCTGCGCCGCCGCCGTCGTGCGCAGGCTGCTTTCAACGGCGTTCACGTCGATGATGTCGGGTTGCGGCGCCGGGGGCGCGACGGTGGTGTCGTCCACCGGTGCGGCCGTGGTGTTGTCGTCGAACGTTTCCATCTGCTCGAGCGAGGCATAGATCGTGCGCGCCAGTTGCGGATGCGGCGCCGGGCACAGAACCGGGTTGCCGCGATTCAGATCGACGATGGCGACGGAATCGACGGGCGCCCCCGACGCGGCCGCGATGCGCGCGTATTTCCGGCATTCGTTGGAATTGACCGCGCCGCTGCGCACGTCGACGACGAGCGTGCGTCCGTCGACTTCCGCGTCGCGCACCGCGGCCGAACTGTTGGCGATCTGCGAAACCAGCGCGACCTTGGCGTCGGGTTTGCTGAGAGCGCTGCCGACCCAAGGCCCGCCCGCGACCAGCGAGGCCTCGTTCGTCGAGTTCTTCACAAAACCGGTAACGGCCTTTACCTGATCCTGATCGCTGCGCGTTTGCACCGGTACCGGCGGCGGCCCGAGCTTGCCGGGCGAGGCCGCTTTTGTGGGATCGATCGCCAGGCTCGCGACCACGCCCCAGCTGGTGCCGTAAAGCCAGCCGCCCGTCACCGTCAGGCTTTCGAGCGGGCGATAGGACAGGCCGACATCGACCGGCGCGCGCGGCGTGAAACTGTGCGCCGCCCGTTCGCGCGTGTACTGGTCGGGGCTGTATTCCGCAACGACGTCCAGATTGTCGATCGGCGTGCGCCATTGAATGCCGCCGAACACGCCCATGTCCGGGCCGTGAAAGATCTGTCCGAAATCGACCTGTCCGCTGGCGCCCGGCGGCGGGCGCCTCTTGAACGAGGAGAAGAGGGCGCCGAAGGGATTGTCGAACGACTCGCTCCCGGCGAGCCTTCCCCAGCCCAGTCCGGCGGTGACGTCGAAGTCCCAGATCTGTTTCGTCGCCACCAGATATTCGCCGCCATAGATGCCGGTGCCGACGATATCGCGGATGCCGAGCGAGATATCGGGCGTGTATTCGGTCTCCTGAAAGAGGCGCGCTTTCAGTCCGAAGCTGCGATCGAAATCGGTCTCGCGGCCGTTGAAGTGATCGATGCTGCTGTAGCGGAAGGCGCCTTCGAGCCAGGGGAAAATCTGGAAGCCGAGCGTGGTGCGCGTCGAGCTTTCGAGTGCGCCGACGGTGAGCGAGAGCTGACCGTCATCGGCCATGCGCGCGCTGGGGATTTCGAGCAGACCGACTTCACCATAAGTATCGCGGAACGGCGCGGAGCCGTCGTCGGCATCCGCCGCCCATGCCGGCAGCAGCGCGAGCGCGACCGTCGCCGCGCGCGCCCACAAAAGAGGGCGCACCGGCGCAGCAGCGTGAGCACTATTCGGCCCTTTCCTGCGGACAGGGTTTTTCAACAGACCAATTTCCTCGAAGAGGCCCAGCAATCGGCACTTTTCGCACTTCACCCTGCGCAGTCAATATGATACACGCCGGGGCGATCAGTGGTGGGCGTGCGAAGCGCGCGGGCAAATGCAAACATTACAGGAGTTCATGTTGGCTCTCCGGCGCGGATTCGGCCAAGCGTTGGCGGCGGTCGCCGTCGCCTTGGCGGTGGTTGCGGTGTTCTGGCCCTCGCTGGGCGAAAGCCAGACGAGCAGCAGCGGCAGCGGTTTGGGGCAGGTTCTTCAGAACGTCCTCAATTCTCAGCCGGGCCTGCAACAGATCCTCCAGGGGACCGGCGTGCCGGGCACCGGCGCGCCGACAGTGGTGACTCCGTCCGTTACATCGCAGCAATCCACCATTCCCATTGCGGGCAGCGTACCGCCCACGACGACGACGATGCCGCAGACCGGGCTCGCTCTGTCCGGCACCGCGCCGCCGCCCGCAACGCCGTCGGGCCCGCCCCAGACTCACCTTGAGATGATCATGTCGAATCGCGCGGGCGTTCCGATGTCGCTGTTCGGCTATGACCAGGTGGGCATCGGCCAGGCGGTGACCGTTCCGGTGATCGGCGCGATTCCGGACAGCTATATTC
>DATNNS010000095.1:0-4396 GCA_035601715.1 Rhizomicrobium sp. | reverse complement strand
GGCTGTGGATGCCATGAAGCGGGCCGAATCCTGAGGAAGTTCTGCAGCCTGTGGCAGGCTTGCCACTTCTGAAGGCGAATGGGCCGCTTTGGGCGGATTGCCCGGCCCAGAAGCGCTTGGCGTATTGCGGCAAATTGCAAGGAATGGAAGATTAAGGGAGGTACAGAAGGGCCGCCTGCCGGCGGCCGCTTGGCGCTATTTTTTTGAGTGGGGGGACGCATGCGCGACACCAACATTGGTCGACGCCTGCCTTTGAAATCCAGACTTCTGATCGGCGCGACGGGAATAGCCGCCGCCGGCATGAGCACGGCGGCGTTCGCGGCCGACGCCGGCGGCACCCCGCCACCGGCACCGCCAGCCGATCCCGCCAAGTGGGTGCCGTATGCGGAAGTCGGCGGCCAGTTGGGCAGCGGCTACACCGCCGGCAAGGTCGATTTCTTCGAACCGGTTTGGCAAGACCTCGATTCGATGCTGTTCGCGCAAGCCGGCATCGAAATCTCCGGCAACGACAATCGCATCTGGGATTTCGGGCTGGGCTATCGCACCAAGATCAACCCGGACTGGATTCTGGGCGGCTATGCCGGCTTCGACAGCGACAAGAACAACAACAGCAGCACCGACCACGAAGTGCATCAGTACACGATCGGCGCCGAGCTGATGAGCGCGGACTGGGACGTGCGCGCCAACGGCTATTTCGCGCCGTCCAAGCTGCACAACGACAATGCATTCGGGCTGTACATCCACGACACCACGATCGCGATTTTGGGAAGCCAGGATGCATCCTATTCCGGCTTCGACGGCGAAGTCGGCTATCGCGTGTTCAACACCGATTCCACCGACGTGCGTCTGTTCGCCGGCGGCTTCTCCTTCACCCATTCCGACATCCACAATCCGATCGGCGGCGGCGCGCTCGATTTCTCGCTGCACAAGATCCAAGGCCCCGAGGGCCGTGCGGAAGTCAATGTTTTCGACCTCGACGATATCGGCCCGCAGTCGCGGCTGTCGTTCGAAGGAGAAATCGCCCATGACAGCGTGCGCGGCACCACCGGCTTTGTCGGCGCGACCTTGCGAATTCCGTTGGACGACATCGGCTCGGGCGGCGGCGCCCAGGCGCTCGATGAGCTCGACCGGCGCATGGCCGATCCCGAACGGCATTCGGAGAACGTGATCAACCGGACGATCTTCAGCAAGCCCGAGCCGGTCATCATCTACAACGGCGCGATCCACTCCCAGCCCACCAACACTCTTTTCTACGCGCAGCAGCAGGCCGCGCCCGGCGAGGGCAGCTACGCCCATCCGACGACGATCCAGGACGCGACCGCGCGCGGACCCTTCAACCAATTCATTGTGGTCACCGACAAGGGTGGTCCGGTCGTTGCCACCGGCGCCGTTGTCCAGACCGGCGAAACCGTGGTCGGTGGCGGCCAGACGTTCCAGGTCGAAGGCGAATTCTCGCACCGCGTCTTCACCCACACCTTCGCACCGGGCTCGGGCATCCCGACCCTGACGGCGGACTCGGCGGCGGACAACGTGCTGACCATCGAAGGCACCAACACCGTCCTCAGCGGCCTGAACTTCGCCGGCCCCTTCAACGACGCGATCTACGGCCACAATATCGGCACCACCACGATCAACGCCGTCAACATCGACGGCACCGCCGGCGGCGTGAACGGCGTGCATATCGTCCAGGACGTCTCGGGCGATTCGTCGGTGACCATTTCCAATTCGTCGATCTCGAACCTCTCCAACGACGGCGTCTATGTCAGCAACACGTTCAGCGACGGCGGTACTTCGACGCAGGACGTCCATCTCGACACCACGTCCGTCAGCAATTCCGGCAATGACGGCGTCTATATCAATTCCAACGTCTCCGGCGATTCCACGGCCACGATCAATGCCGAGCTGACCTCGTCCCCGATCGCGGGATCTGGCAACGTCGGCGCGCTGATCGTCACCTCGGTCGCCGCAGGCTCCACTGCGACGCAGAACATCACCATCGATCCGACGACGATCACCGGCGGTCTTTATGGCGTCGAAATCCAGGGCTCGGCCGACGGCGGCACGCTCAACCAGTACGTCAACATCAGCGACGTGACCTTCAGCGGCCAGACCGTCGCCGGCGTTGCCGTCTTCGCCTATGGCCAGGACAACGCGACCGTCAACCAGACTGTCGCGCTGAACGACGTGAGCGTGACGGGAAGCTATTACCCGATCGGGATCATCGCCAATGCCGTCACCGGCGCTCACGTCACCCAGAACTTCAGCCTGGCCGATGTGACCGTGAACGGCGGCACCTATGAAGGCGTCGACATCGTCGCCCATGCCGACGGCGCGGGAAGCATCGTCACTCAGACCGGCACGATGCAGGACGTCACGGCCAACAACACATCCTTTGGCGACGGCGTCTACGTCTATGACGAGAGCACCTATGGCGGCACGTCGGTCCAGCATTTGTCCATCACGGGGCTGACGGCAACGCACAACTACGACGACGGCCTTTATCTCGGCGTCTCGGCTTCGTCCAACACGGCCGATGCTTCGACGGCGGCGCAATACGTCAACGTCACCAACTCCAATCTCGCGGGCAACTTCATCGGCGTCGACATCTCGGCCAGCGGCCTCGGCAATGGCACCGCGGCGCAGTCCGTCTTCGTCGGCAACACCGTGCTGTCCGACGCGGCGCATGTCTCGCCGGGCTATCAGTTCGTCGGCGCATCGGTCGCCGCCTTCGCCCTCGACGACGGCTCGGTCCAGCAGAGCGTTTATTTCGCCAACGACAGCGCCAGCCACAACACGGCCAGCGGCATCGCCATCAGCGCGAATTCGCTCTATGGCGGCTTTGTCGAGCAGACCGCCGAGATCTACGGCTCGCCGACACTGTTCAGCGATCTGACCCATAACGGCGGCTATGGCGTGGCGGTCGGCGCCAACGCCAGCGAAGGCGGCGACATCGAGCAGAATATCAGCGTCTATTACGTCAACGCGAGCCACAATGGACTCGGCGGCCTCGGCGTTAACACCAACTCTTACGGCATCGCGGCCGGCTACGCGCTTTATTACAGCCACGTCTCGCAGAACATCATCGCCTATCACGACCATTTCGACCGCAACAGCGGCAACGGCGTGACGGTGGTCAACTATGCAACCTATGGCGCGGGCATCGACCAGTTCGTTTATGTCGGCGCCAGCACGATGGACCAGAATACCGGCGACGGCGTCCACGTCGAATCGCACGACACCGGCGCCAGCTTTTACGGCTACGCGCCCGGCACGCACCTGTATGCGGACGTCTATATCTTCAACAGCTCGGCCAGCCACAACGGCGGCAACGGCATTTCCATCGAATCCGATGTGACCATGCCGACCGATCCGACCAAGGTGTTCGGCGATTCCTACGAGGAGCAGCACATCATCGTGAACGGCGTCACGGCCACCCATAACGGCAATGACGGCTTCATCGACACGGCGAGCGCCACGGGCATCTACAGCCTGAACCTGCAATACATCACGCTGGCCGGCTCGACCTTCAACAACAACGCCAATAACGGCGCGGAATTCAACGCGACGGGTTATTTCGGCCCGTACAGTTTCGGCGCCGTGCTGCAAGAGGTCACGGTGACCGGCGGCTCGTTCAGCCGCAACGGCAATGACGGCATTCACGCGACCGCGGAGGCTTCCGGCTTCCAGGGCCGCGCCGAACAGTACTTCTCGATCTTCTACGCCACCGTCGACGACAACCATCACGACGGCATGAGCTTCTACCGCCACAGCCATGACGGCGCCTACTACCCCGGCTACACCTGCAACTACGTGCAGGGCATAACCGGCGGCTGCGGCATCATCCGCCAGAAGGTGCAGATCGGCTATTCCGACATCAGCCACAACGGCAATGACGGCATCTACGTCGGCACGCGCGCGGTGAACTACGGCTCGGTCTATTCCGCGAGCGGCCGCCCGACCTACACCGCGTCGCTGTTTGTCGAAGACTCGACGATCAACAACAATCATGGCGACGGCATCCACCTCTACAATTACGTCGCCGGCCACAGCTACGCCTATCAGTATGTTGTTTCGCTGGATAACAACATCAATCACAATGGCGGCGCCGGCATCGGCGGGCTCAACAACGTCACCGGCGACTCGACGCTCGTGCAGAAGGCCGTGGTCTACGGCATCGGCACCGGTCCGGGCTCGCAGATCGACGACAACGCCGGCTCCGGCATCGATATCGACTCGCAGGCGACGGACGGCGGCAGGATCGGCGGCCTCCTGGTGGTCGGTTACTCGCAGATCGACGGCAATCGCGTCGACGGCATCGACCTGACCGCCGGCGCCGATTCGGGCGGGGGCACGGTTGCGACCGGCGTCCAGCAATATCTCGACATCATCGGCGCCG
>DATNNS010000094.1:0-10355 GCA_035601715.1 Rhizomicrobium sp. | reverse complement strand
GAGATGGACTCGACGCCCGAGCCGATGGCGACCGGCGTGCCTTCCACGATCACCTGATGCGCGGCGACCGCGATGGCTTGAAGACCCGAGGAACAGAAGCGGTTGATCGTCGTGCCCGCGGTGGTGACCGGACATCCGGCCCAGATCGCCGACAGTCTGGCGATGTTCATGCCGGTGGCGCCTTCGGGCTGGGCGCAGCCCATATAGACGTCTTCTATTTCCTTGGGATCGACGCCGGCCTTGGCGATCGCGTGCTTGACGGCATGACCGCCCATCACCGCGCCATGGGTCATGTTGAAACCGCCGCGGACGGACTTCGCCAGTCCCGTGCGCGCGGTCGATACGATAACGGCTTCTCTCATGGCGTTTCCCTCCGATGGCCGGCCAGGGCAGACCCTAGCGCGCCGGCTTGTCTGGGGAAAGCCGGTCAGCCGGTGGCCACGGCAGCCTCGCGCGCGCCGATGGTGCGCGCGACGAGTGCCCGGATCACTTTGTATTGGATCGCGAAAGCGACCACGAGTGCGACATTGGGGACGACGGCCGCATACCAGGCCCAGGCGTCCGTGGAGAACGACAGCGCGACGATGAAGTTCGCGATTGCGAGCGCGTACAGCAGAACGCCCCAGGCGCGCTCGAACACCCTGATGGTCGCATCGGGAAGGTTGTCGCGCACGATCTGCGGCAGATAGGGATATTGCCAGCGCGTCGTCAGCATCACGGTGCCGACGGCGAAACTCACGAATGAGGATTTTATCATCACGAAATGCGGATCGTGGGTGAGGATCGTTGCCGCGCCAGTGACGACGACGAGCACGAGGCTGACATATTGCAGCGGACCGACCGGCTGGCCGCGCAGCTTGCGGTATGCGAACTGCGCGATGCCGACCGCGACACCGACGCCCGCCGCGATGGCGACGTTGCCGGTTGCCCAGAACAGGACGACGAAGGTGAGCGTCGACGCCATGTCGGCGGCGATGGGCCGGAACGCTTTAAGAAAGTCCATGCACGGATCCAGCCCTTGGGCCACCACGGGCATATGGGGTCGGCGCGGCGCGCGGCAAGACCCGTGTCAGATATAAGCGCCCATATCGGCCCATTCCGGCGCGGCGCGGACGCGGCTGCGGTGGGTGATCATCTTGTCGTGGAGATGGCGCACGGTCTGGCTGCCCGTGGTGACGAACAGGAACGGAAATATCCCGTGCAGCAGACAGGCCGCGCCCGCCGCGATCATGCGGCTGCCGAAGGCGGCGGCGCTCATCATGTGCTGCCAATAGGTCTCGCCCACCGAATGCGGGTGAGCGGTGAAAATTCCGTTCAGCGAGGCCATGGCGCACTCCGTTCGCGGCGCAGAGCGTTGCGGGTTCACCGGCGAATTGTCGTGGCTTCGCGCGATGGCGCGGCGGCCGGCCCAGCCGGCGCCCGCGCGCTGAAGCGGTAGCGCGCTGTGACGACGACCGCAAGGCCGAGAACTGCCAGGCCGATGGCAGTATCGAGCGAAAGCGGGAAACGACTGTCGAAATTCGCAACCGCGTCGGCAGCGCCGGTCGCCGCGAACGCCGCCGCCCACAGCGCGGTGATGATATAGTTGGCGCGGATGAAGGCGGCCGACCCCCAGGCATCCCTCGGCGTGAATTCGCGCGCATAGGCCGAGGTGAAAGGATTGCGCAGCGCGATCGAGCCCAGCGCGATCAGCAGCAGCGCGCAATCGACGACGAGCCGCACGGTCTCGTTCTTCAGCCCGGGCTGCACGAAGCCGACGTAGAGCGCCAGCAGGCCGAACAGGAGAACGCCGCCGATATCGAACGCGCGCAGCGATTTGCTGTGCGCGAAATCGCGGATCGCGATGGTGAAGGCGGCCGCGAACGCCACCCATAGCGCCAGGCTCATGCTCAACGTGACGCTGGCGATGAGCGCGAACAGGATGAACGGCGTGAAAGCGTAGAGGATGCCCATCGGGAAGCGCCGGCCGGAGCACCCAGGCCCCGGCCGGAAGCCCAGTTCAGTGCGTCGCCGCCGGCTGCGGCGCGGGCGCGCTGGAACCCGGCGCCTGTTTCTTCTTCGCCTGCGCGCGCAACGTCCACAGATGCGCCGCCGCCATGCGGCCTTCGTTGCCGGTGACCTGGCCGAGCGTCTGGATCGCCTCGTCGTCCTTGTCCTGCGCGACGAGGGCCATGCCGAGGATCATCTGTCCTTCGCTGGGATCCTTGAGGCCGCCCTTGGCGATGGCCTGACGCGCGGAGGCCTCGGCGTCGGCGTAGCGGCCATAGCCCCAATAGTCTTCCGCCATCTTGAGATCCTGCTCGCCGGACTTGGCTTTCGCGGCCGAGGCCGCATAGATGGCGAGGTTGCGCTCGTCCTCGGCCGCGCCCTTGCGCGCCTTGGAAAGATCGGGTCCCGCCTGACCGGCGCTGAGTTTGCCGCTGTTCATCCCCTGATCGAGCGCGCGGGCCGCTTCGGTGGGATAGCCGAGCTGGTTGGCGATGCTTGCCAGGTAGGTGTAGTCGTCCGACCGGGTCATCGCGCCGGCGCTGAAACTGAGACGGTACAGATAGAGCGCGTCGATGGGTTTCATGCCCTTGATGCTGAAGGCGTGGTCGACAAGCTGGGACCAGTCGGCGGGATCGTTGGAATTCACCGCGAGCGATTCCAGGGTCCGCAACGCGGCGGCCGGATCGCTCTTCGCCTGCGCGTTCATCACGATCTCGAGCGCGGCTTCCTCCGGCGGCGTGCCGGCGGCTTTCGACATGTCGATGGATTTCTGCGCGTAGATCGCGGCATTGGCATGGTCGTTGAGATTGTAATAGGCCACCGCCATCGCCGCATATATGCCGACGTCATTGGCCTTCAGCGCTTCGTTGGCCAAGCCATAGGTGACGACGCTTTGCCAGTGCTTCTGGATTTCGCTCACCACGATGGCGTCGTGATAAATGGACTTCTTGTCCGGATCGGCCAGGGCGGCGAAATCGGGCGAGGCAATGATCGCATCATAGGCCTGCGAGGCCGTCGCGTAGTCCTTCAAGTTCGCCGACACCGACGACAGGAACCGGTTGATCATGAAGTTGTCGTAGTCCGTCCGGTCGGCGACGGCTTGCGCGATCTTGATCTGCGCCAGCGCGGTCTGCATGTCGCCCGCCTGGGCGGCCTTTTGTGCCGCACCCAGCGCGACACCCACCTCTTTGCTCACCTTCTCGCCGCTGGCCTTGCTGGGTGTGCTGCTATGCGGGTCTGGCGCGCCCATCGCCAAGCTGACAGTGGTGGAGGCTATGAGGAACGCAGAAGCCACGAGAGCGGCATGCGCGAGACGCTTCATTTTCAAGTTCCTTTTCATGTCGATGCGGGCGCCGGCGGAACCGGCCGCCGCCGCCGGGAGATGGCAGTCTGGCGACAGTTTAATGTGGCTCTGCGCGTTTTTCCAAGCGGCACGGATGCCACAGCGATATTGCACCGCAACGTGAAAGCGCCTAACTCGTTTTTCCGACGCAATTTTTCGTGAACATCTGCATGTCCGATCATCCCGCCGGAATTCCGCCCGAGGCCGAGATCGCCTCGACCGGAGGTTTCAACAAATATGTCGGCCCGCTTTATCGCCTGCCCGATTCCGCGGACGGCGCTGTCAGGCGCTTCGCCTTCGCGGTCGCGGCGCAGCACATGAATGGTTCGGGCAGCGTCCACGGCGGCATGCTGATGAGCTTCGCCGATACCGCGATGAGCCGCACCGCGCGGCTGTCCACGGACGCCAAAAGCTGCAGCACGGTGTCGCTCAATTGCGATTTTGTGGGTCCCGGCAAGCTCGGCGACGTGATCGAAGCGCGCGTGCGCGTGACGCGGCGCGCGCGGAGCATGGTGTTCGTCTCGGCCGAGCTGGTCGCCGGCGAGCGCATCCTGCTCGTCGCCACGGGCCTGTGGAAGATCTTGGGCCAGGCATGAGCGCGCCGTTTCCATTGCCCGGCTACAAAGAAACCGCGCTGGTCGATCCGTTCGAGGTTTTCGTCGGTCCGGTTTATGAGCAGGGCGAACCGCCCGCGCGCCGCTTCGCCATCCTGATCGACGCGCGTCACGTCAACATGCGCGGCGTCATCCATGGCGGCATGCTGATGACCTTCGCCGATGCCGCGCTGGGCCAGGCGGTCTGGGACGTCACCGACCGCGCGCCGTCCGTCACCCTCAACATGCAGTCGCAGTTCCTCAAGCCGGCCCGGGCGGGCGATGTCATCGTCGTGCAGCCCGAACTGATCCGCCGCACCCGGTCGTTCGTCTTCATGCGCGGCGATTTCCGGGTCGGCGACGAGACGGTCCTGGCCGTCTCCAGCGTGTGGAAGCTGCTGGGGCAGGATTAGCGCTCCAATGCCGCCCACGGCTCAGCGGCGGCGGTGCTTTTTTCGCTCATCGTCCTTGAGCCAATGCTCGACATGATTTGCCGGTATGCGCGCGTCCGCGAAATTGTCTTTGTTCGTCGGCAACTGACAGCGTATGGCGATCCCGAAATCGCAGCAGCCGAATGTCTTGTGCAAGGCTTTCCAGTTTTTCGCGAGGTATGCCACACAGGTTCCAGTCGACCAGCCCGGTATCCCGGCGCACAGGAAAATCGTCTTGCCTGCTTCCCTGAAGCGCATGATGAAGGCCGGCTCCGTCAGGCGATCGACTCCATCACCGGGCGCCTCCAGTGCGCCGCGCAGCAGTTCATCCGAGGAATTCTCGGCGCGATCCACATAATGCACGATCCGTTCGTTTTGATCGTTCTTCGCGATGGCGAACCAACGATCGAAGTGGTTTTGCGGATCGGGCAGGTACTGCTCGAGATACCACTTCGCCAGGCTGTTATAGACTTGGGAGCCGATGATGATGTTGCAGGTATCGGTCAGATAGCCCGACAATGGCGGAGCCGGGGGCTGCTCCGCGTCCGCGGAGAGGAATATCCCCGTGGCCGGGCTGAGCCTGATGGCGACGTTGACCTCGCGTTGCCGGAGGCGGCGCAATGCGTCCTGCAACGGTTCGGGAAGTATCACGACCGGCCTGGCGGTCAGGAGTTTTTGGATTTCCAGCGCCGCTTCGTATTCGATCTTGGACAATGCAGGGCCGCTATAGCCTTGGCTCAACTTCTCGAGCGCCTGGGTTCCGCGCGGGCGCACCAGGATATTGGAGACGAATATCGAAGCCGTGGGTGCGCGACGATCGATTCCGAAGAAGGCCAGCCGGGCACTGAAATTGCGGCCGAAGGCATAGAGAACCGCGAGCGCAGTGAGCAGCAGCGCCAGCAGCGCACAAAAGATCTCTCCGACGACGTGGTCCGCAACGGCGTCGACGCTGATGGTCGGAAGGTATTTGAACAGTGTGGCTGAGAGCACGTGCATTGCGGTTGCCCTATGGCTGCGATCGTTCGGAATTGTGCTGGAAAGGCTTATCCCGGGCGAGCGGGTTCTCAGTTGTGCCGGATTGCATGGATGAGACGAAAAGTAAGACACTATTTACCATGAAGTGGGAGGCTGCCAACCGGAGTAAAAGGCATCGCGCATGTCCAATCCGGCGGAACTGGTATTGGGGTCGGTTCAACTGGGGCTCGCCTATGGCGCGGCCAACCGGACCGGCAAGCCGTCGCGCAGGGCCGCGCTGAAGCTGGTGCAGCGCGCCGCCGATGCCGGCATCACCAAATTCGACACGGCGCGCGCCTATGGCGACAGCGAAGGCCGTCTCGGCGAAGCGCTGGCCAAGCGCAAGACCGTGCGCACGATCACCAAGCTGAGCCCGCTTGCCGATCTTGCGCCGGACGCATCGCGCGACACGGTCCGCGCCGCGGTCGATGCGAGCATCGCGCAGTCGCTTTCGGCGCTGCGCCGCGAACGGATCGATTGTCTGTTGCTGCATCGCGCCTCGCATATGAGCGCCTTTGGCGGCGCGGTGTGGGAGCGGCTGATTGAAAGGCTTGAAGACGGAACCGTGCTCGCACTCGGCGTCTCGGTGCAGTCGCCGCAGGAGGCCATGAGCGCGCTCGCGAGTCCCGAGGTCCGCCACATCCAGCTGCCGTTCAATCTGCTCGACTGGCGCTGGCGCCGCGCCGGCACGATCGACGACATCGCCGAGCGCCCCCACGTCACCGTCCATGTCCGCAGCGTGTTCCTGCAAGGCCTGCTCGCAACAAACGATGCGTCGCTGTGGCCCGCTGTCGAGGGCGTCGATGCGCCCGCGATTCTCAATCGCCTGGGCGAATTGGCCAAGGCATTCGGGCGCGAGAGCGCGGCCGATCTGTGCCTCGCCTATGCGCGCGGGCAGGATTGGATCGACGGCGTCGTCGTCGGCATGGAGACGCAGGGCCAGCTCGACGACAACCTGCGCCTCTTCGTCTGCCCGCCGCTGGCGGCGGAAGACTGTGCCGAGATCGAACGCCAGATCCCGAACGTTCCGGCGGCGCTGCTCGATCCTTCGAAGTGGCCGAAATCATGACCGTCATGGCGCCGCGCGCCTCCGCGCTTCACCAGTTCCGCCTCGACGGCCGCATCGCGTTCATCTCGGGTGCCGCCGGCCATCTCGGCCGCGCAATGACGCTGGCGCTCGCCGAAGCCGGCGCGCAAGTGATCGTCAACGGCCGCGACGATGCGCGCCTCGCGCGGTTCGAAAGCGAATTGCAATCGGCCGGGCATAACGCCGCGCGCGCCGCATTCGACGTCGCCGATATCGAAACCTCGCGCCGTTTCTTCGCCGGGCTCGAACGCCTCGACATTCTCGTCAACAATGCGATCAGCATGACGCCCAAGTCGTTCGCGGCGCTTGCGCCGGCCGATTTCGAACAGACCTACCTCAGCAGCGTCACCGCCTCGTTCGAAGCGGTGCGCGCGGCGCTGCCCGCATTGCGCAAGGCAGCCGGCGCGGCGGGCGAGGCGAGCGTGATCAATATCGCCTCGATGTATGGCGCGGTGTCGCCGGACAAGCGGCTTTATTCCAGGCCGGAGCAGGCAAGCCCGTTCCATTACGGTCCCGCGAAGGCGGCGCTGATCCAGCTGACGCGTCATCTCGCCGCGGAACTGGGGGAGGACAACATTCGCGTCAACGCGCTGGTGCCGGGACCTTTCCCGCGCGGCGACGTGGCTGCGGCCGATCCCGATTTCGCCAGCCGTCTGGCTGCGCGCACCATGCTCGGCCGCACCGGCCGGGCCGATGAGATCCGCGGGCCTCTTCTTTTCCTGGCCTCGCCTGCTTCCAGTTTCGTGACCGGAACCGCGCTTGCCGTCGATGGCGGCTGGACCGCCTGGTGAGCTACAAGGCAGCAGGCTGGCGATGAACATGGCGTTTCTGTCCTCCTTCCGCATCGGTCGCGACACGGTCTATCCGGAGTCGCTGCGCGAGCGTCTGCATACCTTCCCGCTGCTCGCCGATGTCGGCGACGCGGCGCTGAAGAGGCTGTTGTCCGAAGCCAACTGGTTCGGCCTGCCGGGCGGCACGCTGCTGAAGCGCGACGGCGAGAACAACCAGGCGCTCTTCCTGGTGGTCACCGGATCGCTGGGGGTTTTTGTCGACGACGAGAAGGGCAAGCGCCGGCTGGTCGCCCATGTGCCGGCCGGCGAAACGGTCGGCGAGATGTCGCTGATCTCCGGCGAGGCGGCGCATTCCGCCCAGCTCGTCGCGCTGCGCGACACCGAACTGCTGCGCATCAGCCGCGACGGCTTCGACAGCCTGATCGCGCGCCATCCGCGCGTGATGCTCAATCTGATGCGCATCGTGGTCAAGCGCCTGCAGACGACGACGCATCGCCCGTCCGACGGCGCGAGGCCCAAGACCTTCGCGATCGTGCCGCTGCAGGAAGGTCTCTCGCAAACCCATATCGGCCAGCGCCTCGCGGCGGCCCTCATCGACATGGGATCGAAGGCCGCGGTGCTCGATGCCACCGTCGCCGAGCAGTCGGCCGAGTGGTTCAACGCGTTCGAGGCGGCGCACGACATCGTCATCTATCGCGGCGACACGCCGACCAGTCCGTGGACGCAGCTATGCCTGCGCCAGGCCGACCGCATCCTGCTGCTCGCGCGCTCGGACGAGCCGCTGCCGCTCAAGCCCCTCGACATGCCCGCTTTCAAGGAAGGCGCGGCCGGCATGCCGGAGCTGCTTCTGCTGCATCCGCAGGGCAAGGCGTTCGGCCTGCCCGAGCATTTCGCCATACGCAGCGGCTTGTTCGAAACCCATCATCACATCCGCCAGGGCAATACCGAGGACATTCACCGCCTCGCGCGTTTCGTCGCCGGGCGCGCGGTGGGGCTGGTGCTGGCCGGCGGCGGCGCGCGGGGCTTTGCCCATATCGGCGTGATCAAGGCGCTCAACGAGGCCCATGTGCCGCTCGACAATCTCGGCGGCACCAGCATGGGCGCGATCATCGCGGCCTGCATCGCGATGGAATGGAGCCAGGAGGAGATGACCGAGCGCATGCGCGCGGCCTTCGTCACCGCCAATCCGCTCTCCGATTACACCATCCCGCTGATCGCGATGGTGCGCGGCAAGAAGGTCTCCGACCTGCTGCGCGAACATTTCGGCGAAGTGCGCATCGAGGAATTGCCCAAGCCGTTCTTCTGCGTCTCGTCGGATCTCACCAGCGGCCGCATCCATGTGCACCGCTCCGGGCTTCTGTGGCGCGCGCTGCGGGCGAGCGTCGCGCTGCCCGGCATCCTGCCGCCCGTCACCCATCACGGCCATCTGCTGGTCGACGGCGGCGTGATGAACAACCTGCCGGTCGACGTGATGGCGCAGCATTCGCAAGGCCCGATCATTGCTTCGGATGTCACCGGCGGACTGGACTTGCGCGTGGCGGATTCGCGCTATGGCGAGCGGCCGATCTGGTGGCTGATCTGGCAGCGCATGCGCGGCACGCCCTCCATCGTCTCCATCCTGATGCGCTCGGGCACCGTGGGATCCGAAGCCCAGCGCCGCATTGTGCGCGAGCAGGCCGATTACCTGTTCGAGCCGCCGCTGGAAGATGTCGGCCTGCGCGACTGGAAGAAATTCGACCGCGCCATCGCCGAAGGCTACGAACACGCCCAGAACCGCATCGCGCAGAAGGGCGTGCCGCTTACCGACATGTGGGTGGCCGAGGCGGCCGCGATTGCCCGCAAGGACGCGGCGGCCGAGTAGGAACTAGGCCGCCCCCAATCCCTTCCGGAGCGGCAGCATATCGGCGAATTTCGGCGCGCGTTTCTCGGCCTTGGCGACGAAGCTTTCGCGCATGTCGACTTCGGGGTTGTACATGCCGGCCTGCCAGGTTGCGATGTAGTCCAACCCGTCGGCGGTGGAATGGTCGCGGGCGTAGTTGATCATCACCTTGGAGCCGTGCACGGCGAGCGGCGATTTCTCCGTTATCTCCTTCGCCAGCGCCATCACATGCTTGAGCATCGCTTCCTGCGTGGGGAAGATCTCGTTGACGAGGCCGACTTCGAGCGCTTTCTTCGCCGGCATGCGGCGGCCGGCATAGGCGAGCTCTTTCACCATCCCTTCGGGCATCAGATGGCACAGCCGCGGGAACGTGCCGACGTCCGCCGTCATGCCGATATTGATCTCCTGGATGACAAAGAACGCGTCTTCCGTCGCGTAGCGGCAGTCGCAGGCGCTGGCGAAATCCACCGCGCCGCCGACGCAGCCGCCCTGGATCGCCATCAGCACCGGCATGCGCGCGCGCTCGAGCACGTTGAACGTCTCCTGGATGTCGAGAATGCCGAGCCTCAGATTGGCGCGCGTGCGTCCGCGCTCGTCCTTCGTCGCGGCCGCCGCCGTGCCCGCCGATTGTCCGCTGGTGAACACGGACAGATCCATGCCGCCGGAGAAATGCTTGCCGGTCGAGGAGATCACGATCACGCGCGCCTTCGCATTGGCATCGATATCGCGGATGATCTCCGGCAGCTCGCGCCAGAATTCCGGCACCATGGTGTTGAGCTCGTCACCGCGCTTGAGCTGGACGTGGGCGATGTGATCGGCGATCTCCACGTTGAAGCAGCGATAGGTCATGGCGTTCTCCATTCGATAGCGATGACGCGACGCTAGCACCGGCCGGCGCTACCAGACCAGCGCCATGGCGACGTCGTCCTCCGGCTCGCCGCGCAGATTGATGCCCTTGCGCTTCAAGCCTTCCCTTACGAAACCCAGCGATTCATAGAGGCGGATGGCGCCCGCATTGCGCTCGACCACCAGCAATTCGATGCGGCAGAAGCCCGGCCGCGTCCGCGCCCTGGCGATGGCCGCCTCGATCAGCCGCCGGCCGACGCCCTCGCCGCGCCAGTCGGCCGCGACGCTGATGCCGAGAATACCGGCATGACTGTCCACTGCGCGGTTGCCGGCCTGGATGTCGAGCAGGCCTATGACGCGCGCCCCGGCCAGCGCGATCATGA
>DATNNS010000093.1:0-3267 GCA_035601715.1 Rhizomicrobium sp. | reverse complement strand
CCTCGATCGAATCCCAGAATTCGTGCGGCACCAGCGCACCGCGCTTGTCGACATCGATCAGCCCGGTATGGCGCTTGGCGCGCCAGCCGATGCGGCTGCCCGATTCGCCTTTCAGGTCGATGCTGAGCGCCAGCCCGTTGTCGATGTCGGCATCGCCGCTGACCAGCGGCGCTTCGGCATGCAGGCGCTTCAGCTGCGTGTCGGTGAATTGCGGCGAGCCGTGGCGCACCCGCAGCTGGTTGAGCTTGGACCCCTTGCGCACCAGCACGGGAAACGTGCGCGGGCTGATCTCGGCATAGAGCGGCCCGCGATAGCCCGCCTCGATCCGGTCGAAAGACTGCGCCCGGTCCGTGATCAGCCGCGTGAACACATCGATGCGTCCGGTCGAGCTTTTGGGATTGGCGATGCCGGAGATGCGCGATGAGAACTCCGCATGCTCCAGCAGCGGCACGATATAGACGCAGCCCGTCTCCAGCACCGCGCCGCCCGTCAGATCGATCTGATGCATGAAGACGGCGGGAAGCTTGTCCTCCACCGTCGCGTTCGGCCCGGGCAGGAAACTCGCCCGCACCCGCCAGGCGACCGGCCCGAGCCGCAAGTCCAGGCTTGCCGGCTGAATCTGGCTCTCCTCGATCTCCTCGGTCGCCACGATCTCGCGGCGCGCCCGGATCAGCCGGCGCAGCACATGGCTCGGCAGGATGCCGGTCGAATGGCGCCCATAGGCGGAATCGCCAGCGTCTTCGCTGTCGCCAAACAGGTTTTCTTCGGCCAAGCCCATGCAAACTCTCTTTGTCGTCCCGGACTTTTGCTCCGCTCCTCCGGGACGACACCTTTAGTATAAGGGATGCGCGGCGTCACCGCGCCGCGCCAAGAAACCCACGGATTTCCGCGATCGCCTCCGCCAGCCCGCAGCGCAGGACCGGCGCATCCGGCGGGAAGGCGGACAGGAGCCGCGTCGGTGTCGCGCCCTCCAGGATGACGAAGCAGCCTTTGTCGTCGGCGCCGCGGATCAGGCGGCCGAAAGCCTGCTTCAGCCGCAACCGCGTCAGCAGGTCGTCATAGGATTTCCCGAAACGCACGCGCCGCGCCTTGTGCAGGATCGTGGGCTTGGGCCACGGCACCTTGTCGAACACGACGAGCCGCAGCGAGCGCCCCGGAACATCGACGCCGTCGCGCAAAGCATCGGTGCCGAGCAGGCAGGCGTTTTCCTCGGCGCGGAACAGATCGACCAGCGCGCCGGTGTCGAGCCGGTCGACATGCTGGGCGTAGAGCGCGATCCCCGCTTCGGCGAGCGGCGCGGCGATGCGCGCCTCGACCGCGCGCAACGCGCGCACCGCCGTGAACAATCCGAGCGCCCCGCCGCCGCTGGCGCGAAACAATTCGCGATAGGCGGCGGCGAGCTGATCGGGATCGCGCCGTTCGACATCGCGCACGATGAAGATGCGCGACTGCTCGGCATAGCGGAACGGCGAGCCGAAGCTGGCGCGCCGCGGCGGCTCGGGCAGATGGGCGGCGCCGGTGCGCACTTCGGCCGATTGCCAGTCGTCGGCGCCCGGC
Source organism: Rhizomicrobium sp. (assembly GCA_035601715.1). Classification (GTDB taxonomy): domain Bacteria; phylum Pseudomonadota; class Alphaproteobacteria; order Micropepsales; family Micropepsaceae; genus Rhizomicrobium. The sequence goes on along the minus strand of DATNNS010000093.1, from coordinate 1,710 downwards.
GTCAGATCGCGCAAGGTGGCCGATGTGATCAACGCGCCATGCGCCGGCGCCAGCACCTCGGCGGCGAGCGGAATGGTCGGATCGATCCAGTGCCGCCACAGCCCGACATCGCTGTCGCGGCCGTCCTCGCGCTCGATCTCGAACCAGTCGACGAATTCCGCGCGGCGCTCACCGGTCTCCAGCGCATCGAGCATCTGGCTCCAGGCCGGCAGGATGATCTTGCCCCGCCGCTCCAGCCCGCGCGCGGCCGCCTCGATGCGCGCGCGCTGATAGGTTTCGAGCTCGACGGCATCGTCGCTCAACTGCTTGCGCAGCAGGCGCGCGAGGTTGAGCAGCGGCGCTGCCAGCCGCTTGAGCGCGACGCCGAGCGTGCGCGCCGTGTCGATCAGTTCTGGCGAAAGAATCTCGGTATCGGCTTCCAGCGAATAGAACGCATCCGCATCGACGGCGCGGGCGCGAACATGCTGATAGGCGGCGGTGAGAAAAATCTCGCCGGGTCCGCGCGGTGCGCCGCTGTTCATTCGCGACGTCCAGCCTTCGCCGGCCAATGCGCCGGACGCCTGCACCGCCGCATCGAGCGCCGCCTTGGCGATCTCGTCGCCCTCGACGAGATCCTTCAGGCGCTCCTCCAGCCCACGCATGCGCGTGCGCGCGCGTCCTTCAGGGCCGCGCACCCAGCGCCGCAAGTCCGCCATTTCGGAGCCCGACAAGAAAGCCGCGAAGCCGCTGTCGGCCGCATCGAACAGGTGATGGCCCTCGTCGAACACGTAGCGTACGCAGCGTTCGGGCGGCGTGTCGGTCGTCTCGTCCACCGACAGCCAGTCCTGCGAAGCCTGCGCGATCACCAGCGCATGATTGGCGACGACGATCTGGGCGGTGCGTGCGCGCCGCACAGCGCGCTCGATGAAGCAGATGCGATAATGCGGGCAAGCCGCGTAGACGCATTCGCCGCGCCGGTCGGTGATCTCTCGCAAGGGCATGGACGCGGCGAGGAACGCGGGAAAGCCGTAGCCGGAGATGTCGCCGTCGCCGGTCGCCTCGATCCAGCGCGCGACAAGACCCAGCGCCACCGCGCGCTGGCCCGGCGCCAGCGCCGTGCGCTTGGCCGCTTCCTCGAAATTGAGCAGGCAGAGATAATTCTCCCGACCCTTGCGGACCACCGCCTTCTCCTCGCGCTCCGCCGGATCGGGGAACAGCCGCGCGATCTCCTGCACGATCTGGCGTTGCAGGTTGCGGGTGTAGGTGGAGAGCCACAGGCCCGGCCCGTTCTTCTCCGCCCACAGGCTGGCGGGCGCGAGATAGCCCAGCGTCTTGCCGATGCCGGTGCCCGCCTCGATCAGCGCGATCTTCGGCGCGCCGGCTTGCTCGCGCGCGCCGAAGGCATAGGCGGCGGCTTCCGCATAGGCCGCCTGCTCGGGCCGCGCCTCGCCCGCATCGCGCACCAGCGCGAACAATCGCGCGCGCGTTTCTCCCGCCTCGACCGGCAACGAGCCCGGCTTGTCGGGCGGCGCTTCATCTTCCCATTGCGGCAGACCGCGCCAGACATCGAGCCCGGCGATGGGCGAATTCTGTTTGTCGCCTTCGCCGATGGCGGCGAGCACCGCGTCGCCCCAGCGCCAGCCCGCCCGCGCCAGCGTCGCCGCCAGCGGACGCAAGCGGGCGCGTTCCGCCTCGCTCTTGTCCTTCAATTCCGCGATCAACCCGGCCGCC
>DATNNS010000092.1:0-8206 GCA_035601715.1 Rhizomicrobium sp. | reverse complement strand
TTGATGATCTGGTCCATCGCCTGCATGGCGAAATTGAACGTCATGAACTCGACGATGGGGCGCAGCCCGCCGAACGCGGCGCCGACGCCGAGGCCCGCGAAGCCATGCTCGGTGATCGGCGTATCGATCACGCGCATCTCGCCGAACTCGTCCAGCAGCCCCTGACTGATCTTGTAGGCGCCTTGGTACTGCGCCACTTCCTCGCCCATCAGGAACACGGACGGATCGCGGCGCATCTCCTCCGCCATGGCGTCGCGCAGCGCTTCGCGCACCGTCATGGACACGTGATCGGTGCCTTCCGGCACTTCGATGTCGGCGAGTGCGGCCTCAGCGCGGCCCGGATCGTCCGCAGCTTTCGCGGCCGGCGCTTCCGCGCGGATTTCCGATTTGGCCTGGCCCTTGGTTTCCTCGCGCGCCGGCTTTTTTGACTGTGTTGCCGCGACCGGCTGCGCCTCCTCGCCATCCGTCGCCATCTCGGCAATCGGCTGGTTGACCTTCACGCCTTCGGTGCCTTCGGCCACGAGCAGCTTGCCGATGCGCCCCTCATCGACCGCCTCGAACTCCATCGTCGCCTTGTCGGTTTCTATCTCGGCGAGGATGTCGCCGGATTTCACCGTATCGCCTTCCTTGACCAGCCACTTCGCAAGCTTGCCCTCCTCCATCGTGGGCGACAGCGCGGGCATGAGGATTTGCGTGGACATCTAGGCCAGCACGTCGGTGTAGAGTTCTTCGGGCGCGGGATCGTGGCTCTCCGTCGCGAACTCCGCGGCGCTGTTGACGATGGCGCGGATGTCCTTGTCCATCGCTTTCAGATCGTCCTCGCTCGCCGCCCCGCGCTCGACCAGCTTCTGGCCATAGTGCTCGATCGGATCGCGCTTCTCGCGCACTTCCTGCACTTCCTCGCGCGTGCGGTATTTCGCCGGATCGCTCATCGAATGGCCGCGATAGCGATAGGTCTTCATCTCCAGGATGATCGGGCCATTGCCGGCACGGCAATGCGCGACTGCTTTTTCCCCCGCCGCATGGACCGCCTCGACATCCATGCCGTCGACCTGCTCGCCGGGAATGTTGAACGAAGCGCCGCGCTTGTAGAAATGCGTCTCGGCGCTCGAGCGCTCGACGCTGGTGCCCATGGCGTACTGGTTGTTCTCGATCAGATAGACCACCGGCAGCCGCCAGAGTTCGGCCATGTTGAAGCTCTCATAGACCTGGCCCTGGTTCGAGGCGCCGTCGCCGAAATAGGTCAGGCACACCGCGCCGTTCTTTTTGTATTTGTTGGAGAAGGCGAGCCCGGTTCCGATCGGCACCTGCGCGCCGACGATGCCGTGGCCGCCATAGAAATGCTTGTCGGCCGAGAACATGTGCATCGAGCCGCCCTTGCCCTTGGAATAGCCCGTGGCGCGGCCCGTCAGCTCCGCCATGACACCGTTGGGATCCATGCCGCAGGCCAGCATGTGGCCGTGATCGCGATAGGCGGTGATGACCTGGTCCCGCGGCTCGAGCGCGGCCTGCATGCCGATCACGACAGCTTCCTGCCCGATATAGAGATGGCAGAATCCGCCCACCAGGCCCATGCCATAGAGCTGCCCCGCCTTCTCCTCGAAGCGGCGGATCAGCAGCATGTCGCGGTAGAATTTCGTCTGAAGATCGGGGTTTGCCGGCAGGACGTCGGCCATCAAGATGCTCCTGGTGCCGGCCGGTTTTGGCAAGCGACCGGCATATTAGCAAGCCGTGACGGTTTGTCAGAACGTCAGCGGCGCTCGCGTGGAACCGCGATCTGGTTGGGGGCGCTGGAGAGCAGCTGGCCGCGGGCGAGTTCCTCGACGAGGTCGGGATCGATATGGCCGGGCTGCAGCAGGTCGATGCGGTGCTTCAGGCGCGCGTTGCCGGCCTGCAGCATGGCGAGCTTGGCGTTCTGGGCTGAAAGATCGCTGCTGACGTGCTGCAGCGCGAGATAGCCGCGCGGTCCCTCGACCGCGTAGTAGCCGAAATAGGCCGCGACCGCGATGGAGATCGCCGGAAGGACAGTAGCTCCAAAAAAACGCGTCACGCTGCGCCTGATTCGCATGACGTGGAACGAATCACACACTGATTCGGCCAGTCAAGAAGATTTTCGTTAACGGCAGAGGTCATACGCCTACTTCGCCAGCACGTCTTCGATGGCGTCGACGCCTTCGGGACTGTGGATCCAGTCCTCCGCCGCCTTCTGCGTGGGGAACTGCAGCGGCACGCGGTGGGGCTTCACGCGGCCCTCGATGGGGATCAGCACTTCGAACGTGCCCTCGAAGCGGGTGTCCTTGGTTTCGGCGGCGAAGGCTTGCGGCTTGGTGAACTTGTTCTTTTTCATCGGTCCAGCAATCGGTTGAGTGAGAGTCTTCACAGAGTCGTTCAGGCGCGCAGCACGCTTCGTCCTGCGTAAACCGCCTGGTCGCCCAGCTGTTCCTCGATGCGGAGCAGCTGGTTGTACTTGGCGAGCCGGTCGGAGCGCGCCAGCGAGCCCGTCTTGATCTGCCCGCAATTGGTGGCGACGGCGAGATCGGCAATCGTGGTGTCTTCCGTCTCGCCCGAGCGGTGGGACATCACCACCCGATAGGCGGCGCGGTGCGCCATGCCGACGACATCCAGCGTCTCGCTCAGCGAGCCGATCTGGTTGACCTTGACGAGGATGGCGTTGGCGACCCCCTTCTTGATGCCTTCGTCCAGCCGCACGGTGTTGGTCACGAAGAGATCGTCGCCGACGAGTTGCACCTTCTTGCCCAGCGACTTTGTGATCGCCGCCCAGCCGTCCCAATCGTCCTCAGCCATGCCGTCCTCGATGGAGGCGATGGGATAACGCGCGCAGAGATCCTCATAGACCTTCACCATCCCAGCCGGGTCGAGCGTCTTGCCCTCGCCGGCGAGAACATATTTCCCCTTTTTGAAAAACTCGGTCGACGCCGGATCGAGCGCAAGCATCACGTCCTCGCCCGGACGGTAGCCGGCTTTCTCGATGGCGCGCATGACGAAGGCAAGCGCTTCATCCGCGCTTTTGAGATTGGGGGCAAAGCCGCCTTCGTCGCCGACATTGGTGTTGTGGCCGGCGTCCATCAGCGCCCTCTTCAGCGTGTGGAACACTTCCGCGCCCATGCGCAGGGCTTCGTGGAAGGTCGCGCCGCCGACCGGCATGATCATGAATTCCTGGAAGTCGATCGGATTGTCGGCATGCACGCCGCCGTTGACGATGTTCATCAGCGGCACCGGCAACACATGCGCGCCCGGGCCACCGAGATAGCGATAGAGCGGCAGCCCCGCCGCCTGCGCCGCAGCCTTGGCGACGGCCAGCGACACGCCGAGAATGGCATTGGCGCCGAGCCGGCTCTTGTTCGGCGTACCATCCAGCGCGCACATCAGCTTGTCGAGGCGCGACTGGTCCTCGGCTTCCATGCCGCAGATCGTATCGAAGATTTCAGAATTGACCGCGGCCACCGCCTTCTCGACCCCCTTGCCGCCATAGCGCTTGCCGCCGTCGCGCAGTTCCGCCGCCTCATGCGCGCCGGTTGAGGCGCCCGAGGGAACCGCGGCGCGGCCGAACGAGCCGTCTTCCAGCCGCACATCGACCTCGACCGTCGGATTGCCACGGCTGTCGAGAATCTCACGCGCCGTGATGTCGAGGATGGCTGTCATGGACCGAGTCCGCTTTCCGCGCCGGACTTCTAGGAGAGACAGGGCGCTTCCAGCAAGCCGCCCGGCTGCGGATGGCTGCCGGCAGGCGGCAAAGGCGGGTTTTTAGCTGGATTTTCCGTAATTTTCGTTGCGCGACAAAGCATTACATCTTCTGCCTTCAAGTGGTCACAAACTTCCGGCTCTTGGAGGGCGTAGGGGCCTTATACCCGAGGAATCGACAATGCGATTTGCAAAACTTGCACTTTCAACCTTCATCCTGGCGGCCCCGCTGGGCATTACCGCGGCGTCGGCGCAGCCGGCGCCATACGGCCAAGGCGACAACAACCAGGGCCCGAACATGCAGGGCCGGGACATGCAGGGCCAAGGCTCGCGCGGTTTCCTGACCCCCGAACTGCGCATGATGATGCATCAGGAACAGCCGCAGACCGACTGGCGTTCGATGACCCCCGAACAGCGCGCTGCGATGCGCGACCAGATGCGCGCCAAGTTCGCCGCCATGTCGGATGCGGACAAGCAGAAGATGAGGGCTGACCTTCAGGCCCGCTGGGATGCGCTGCCTGCCGGCCAGAAGCAGATGATCGAGCAGAAGATCGCCGAGCGTCGTGCGCGCTGGCAAGGCGGTCAGCAGAACCAGAACGGCCAGAACCAGTAGCCGGAACGAGACTGCGTTGCTTGTGCGGGCGCCGCGAATCGAAAGCCGCGGCGGCCCGCGCACCTTTCCCGAATGCTGTAGAGTTCCGCTCCACGGGCGGGCGAGTCGCCCAAACCATCGGAGGGGACCATGCACGCCGCATCCCCGGCAATGCTTCTGACTTCGGTCGTCACCATCCTGGCGATCATTCTGTACGTCGTGATCGGCGGTCGCGTCGCCACGATGCGCGGCAAACACAGCGTCGCCGCGCCTGCCACGACCGGCCACCCCGAATTCGAGCGCGCCTATCGCGTGCAGATGAATACGCTCGAGCAGTTTCCGATATTCTTCCCGGCGCTGTGGCTGGCGACGGTCTATTTCACCATGATCGGCTGGCTGGCGCCCGCCCTCGGCCTGCTCTGGGTGATCGGCCGCGTCCTCTACATGCAGGCCTATATGACCGATCCTTCGAAGCGCGGATTGGGCTTTGGCATCTCGTTCCTGGCGCAGCTCGCGCTGGTGGTGCTCGCCGTCATCGGCATCGTGATGGCGTGGACCGTCGTGACCGCGACCTAACGGACGCGGCGCTTGACGACCGCGTCGATCGCGACGAGCAATAACGGCAGCGTCCTGATGTCGAGCATGTCGGGTCCGTCGGACGGCGCGTTGTCCGGATCCTGGTGCGTTTCCATGAATACGCAGGCGACACCCGCGGCCACCGCGGCGCGCGCGATATACGGCGCCATTTCGCGATCGAAAGCTTCAGCGTGTTTCCGATCTCGACGGCGCCGACACTGACAACGGAATTGGGATTGCTCGAATCCGCGGCGCCAACGCGCCGGTATAATCAAAAAAAAAGCCGGCGGCCCACCAAACGAGCCGCCGGCTTCAGGACTGCAAAAACTACTGCAACCCGCCCATCGTCATGACGGCGGTGTTGTCGTTGGTGTTGCCGTTGATCTCGTTGTTTTTGTAGGTCGTGAGCACGCCGGACGCCGAGGTGGCGACGCCCTTGCCCAGGTTTCCGGTGACGATCGTGTCGCCGATGTAGATGTTGGACATGGCCCCGGTCGAGACCACGCCGTCAACGCCGTTGTTCGACGAGGTGTCGCGATCGAGCACGAGCGTGGCCTTCGGGGTCGCCGCGCCGGTGACGACGGCGATGCCTTGGACGCCGGAACCGTCGATCACGCTGTCCTGGATCGTCGCGGTGACGGCCGACGTGGCGCCAAGGGTTTCGTCGATGCGGAACCCGTTGGTGTTGTTCAGCAGCTGCACGCGGGTCACCGACACGACAGCGCCACCGCCGGACGTGGGTGCGACGTAGATGCCGGCGCCGATGCCGCTATTGGCCGATCCGAATTGTCCGTTGGTGCTGATCACCGAATCCGACACTTCGAGCTTGGCGGTCGTATTGGGCGTGAACGAGATGCCGTAGCCGTTCGGCGAGCCGCCGTTGAAGTTGCGGATCACGCAGTTCTGGACCTGGAGCGCGCCGCCTGCGATGAACTTGATGCCCGCAAGGCTGTTGGAGGTCGGAAGCGGGCCACCGTCGATCTGCAGGCCGCGGACCACCACGACGCAATTGGGATCAGTCGAGCAGTTGACCGTGATGCCGTTGGTTCCGGCCACGAGGATGCCGCCTTCGCCGACGCCTTCGTCGGCCAAGGTGATCGCCTTGGTGACCGTTATTGCACCGAAGCCGCCGGGATCGAGCGTGTCGATCTCGCCGCCAGTCGCGGTCTTCGAGATCGCGCCAGGGAACGTCTTGCATGGCGCCGTGCGCGAGCACGGATTGGCGTCGTCGCCGACGCCGGAAATCCACGTGCGCGTGGCTTGCGCCTGCGCGGACACGGTGAACAGGCTGGGCGCGACAAGCGCGAGCAGACCCATAACAAGCGGAATTTTTCTCACAAAAACCTCTCCCTTGCGCCCTAACGCATTGTCGACTTCGCCGAATCGGCGCGGCTCGACTTTACCGTCCTGACAAAACAGTTCTGTGATCGGGTACGGAACGGATCGTCCGAGCAGGCGCAATGCAACTCGGACGGCCGCTCCGCAGCCGTTGTGAATCGCCCCGCCCGCGACAATGCACGATAATCTTGTTGAAGACGGCCGAAGTCAAGCAAAGCCGTAACGACTGTTACGTCTCAATTCCATTTCAGAAGGCTTTGCTGACAATCCCGTCCACATCTAGCGCCGTTCCATTGGCGACCACAACCGGAAGGCTGCGAACCGGGCACCCTTGCCGTTGGAGCCCTTCGATGTCTGAATGGATTGGGGAGGGGCCGGCACCATGACCGAGGAAGTTCCCGCGTCCGGGCGATGGACGCGCCTGCCCGTGATCGTGCGCGCGGTTGTCACGGGTGTCCTGGTTGGGCTGGTGGCCGCGAATGTCTGGCCGCCGCTGCTGTTCAAGCTGGGCATGCCGCTCGCCGCCGGCGCGGAGGCGATGTTCCTCATCGCCTACATCTGGTGGGCGCGCGGCGGTGGACCGCCGAAATCTCTCAAGGCCGTACGCGCCGACTCGTTCCGCTCGAGTCCGCTGGCCGGCGCGCAGTGGTTCTGGGGATCGATCGCGGCAGTCTCCTTCGCGGCCACGATCCATGCCGCCATCGTCGTGCTGTTCCGGCTGGTGCCGTTTCCGGCGGCCGCGTTCCACGCCGGTTACGATTTCTCTTTCATCCCGTCGGTGCCGATGCGCTGGCTTGCAGTGGTGGTCTCGGCCGCATCGGCCGGCGTCTGCGAGGAGACCGGCTTTCGCGGCTACATGCAGCGCCCGATCGAGAAACGTCACGGACCCGTCGTCGCGATCCTGATCTCGTCGCTGTTCTTCATGCTGATCCACCTGACCAAGAGCTGGTCGCTGATCGGCATGGTGCCGATCGTGTTCGGCGCGGGGCTTCTGCTCGGCACGCTGGCGCGCGCCTCGGGCACGCTGGTTTTCTGCATGATCGGACACACGATCATGGACATCGGCCTGTTCGCCTATTGGTGGACCCAGATCGCCGGCACGTTCTCGCAACGCCCGATCTCGGAAACCGGGTTGGATCAGATGTTCTATCTGGAATGCGCCGTGCTGGCGGTCGCACTGCTCGTGACGCTGGGAGGGATCGCGCGGCTGCGCCGGTTGCGCGCGGGCTAGACCAGCCTGCTCTTCTGCACCGCCGCCGCGATGAACGACGCGAACAGGGGATGGGGGTCGAATGGCCGCGACTTCAGTTCGGGGTGGAACTGCACGCCGATGAACCAGGGGTGGCCCGGGATCTCCATGATCTCCGGCAGCCGCCCGTCCGGCGACCAGCCGGACACCACCAGGCCCTGCTCCGCAAGCTGGCGGGTGTAGCCGACATTGACTTCATAGCGGTGGCGGTGGCGCTCGGAGATCTCGTTCTTGCCGTAGACTTCGGCGACGCGGCTGCCCGGCGTCAGCACGGCGGGATATTCGCCGAGCCGCATCGTGCCGCCGAGATCGCCGCCCTCTTCGCGCGTCTCTTTCTGGTTGCCCTTGGTCCACTCCGTCATCAAGCCGATGACGGGATGGCGCGGCTGGCCGTTCTCGGTGGTGCCGGCGCCGTCGAGGCCGGCGAGATCGCGCGCCGCCTCGATCACCGCCATGTGCAAGCCGTAGCAGATGCCGAAGAACGGCACTTGGCGCTCGCGGGCGAACTTCACCGCGGCGATCTTGCCCTCCGTGCCGCGCTCGCCGAAGCCGCCGGGCACCAGGATGCCGCTGACGTTCTCCAGGAAGCTCGCCGCGTCGTCGCGCTCGAACACTTCGCTGTCGATCCAGTCCATGTGCACGCGCACATTGTTGGCCAGGCCGCCATGCGTCAGCGCCTCGCTGAGCGACTTGTAGGAATCCTTCACCTGCATGTACTTGCCGACGACGGCGATGCGCACCTCGCCTTC
>DATNNS010000091.1:0-4332 GCA_035601715.1 Rhizomicrobium sp. | reverse complement strand
CAACGTCACCGCCGATCATTTCGCGGGCGCCGCCGCCGACGAGATCGAGGATCCGCGGCCCTTGGCCGAGATCATCCGCCAGTGGTCGACCCTGCATCCGGAATTCACCTACCTGCCGCGCAAGTTCAAGATCGCGGTGGGCGGCGCGGCGCACGACCGCGCGGCGCTCAAGTTCCACGACGTCGCGATCGAGATCGTGAAGAACGACGCGGGAGAGACCGGTTATCGCATTTACGCCGGCGGCGGCATGGGGCGCACGCCCTATGTCGGCCATGTCGTCGGCGATTTCGTCGCGCGCGCGGATATCCTCGCATTCCTCGAAGCGGTGATGCGCGTCTACAACCAGTCGGGCCGGCGCGACAACATCTACAAGGCGCGGATCAAGATTCTGGTGAACGCGCTCGGGCCGGAGGAGATGCGCAAGCAGATCGGGCGCGAATTCGACGAGATCAAAAAGACCGGCACGCTCGATCTGCCGGAAGCCGAGCGCAAACGCATCGCCGCCTATTTCGCGCCGCCGGATTTCGAAGCGCTGCCGGTGCTATGCGAGGCATTCGAGACCGCGCGCATCCGCGACCGGGATTTCTACGACTGGGCGCTGAGCAACCTCGCGCTGCACCGCGCGCCGGGCTATGCCATCGTCACGGTATCGCTCAAGCCCATCGGCGGCGTGCCGGGCGATGCGAGCGATGCGCAGCTTGATGCGCTGGCCGGGTTGATGGACGAATTCGGCATCGCGGAAATCCGCGTCAGTCACGAACAGAACCTCGTCCTGCCGCATGTGCGCAAGAAGGATCTGCCCGCGATCTTCGCGCGGCTGAAAGCGCTCGGCCTTGGCACGCCCAATGCCGGGCTCGTCACCGACATCATCGCCTGCCCGGGGCTCGATTATTGCGACCTCGCCAATGCGCGCGCGATCCCGATCGCGCAGAAGATCTCCGAGCGCTTCGCCGATCTCGACCGCCAGCACCAGATCGGCGAGCTCAAGATCAAGATCTCCGGCTGCATCAATGCCTGCGGCCATCATCACGCCGGCCACATCGGCATCCTGGGCGTCGACAAGAAGGGTGTCGAATTCTACCAGCTTCAATTGGGCGGCTCGGGCGCGGAGGATGCCAGCATCGGCGAGATCCTCGGCCCCGCCTTCGCGGTCGACGAGATCGTCGACAAGGTGGAGGACGTGATCGGCGTCTATCTCGATACGCGCGAAGGACACGAACGTTTCCTCGACACCGTGCGCCGCATCGGCATCGCCCCGTTCAAGGAGCGCGTCTATGTCGCTCATTAAGGACGGCCGGCTCGCGGACGACACGTTCGTGACGGCGGCGGACGACGCGCCGCTGCCCGCCAACGGCACCATCGTCTCGCTGCCGCGCTTCCAGGCCGAGCGCGCCACCCTGCTCGCCCGCAACGCGCCGCTGGGCGTGCGGCTGACATCCTCGCAGTCGCCCGAAGAGCTCGGCGGCGACATCCATCGCCTCTCCGTCATCGTCCTGGAATTCCCCGTCTTCCGCGACGGCCGCGCCTTCTCCTGGGCGCGGATGCTGCGCGAACGTTTGGGATTCACCGGCGAAATCCGCGCGGCGGGCCATTTCCTCTACGACCAGATCGCGTTCCTGGCGCGCGTGGGCTTCGACGCGTTCGAAGTGCCGGAAGGATTCACCCTGGCGCAATTCCAGCGCGCGCTGGGCGAGATGACTTACGTCTACCAGCCGAGCGCGGATGGGCGGCGGACGATCCGCGAGCTTCGCGCCGCTCAGCCTGCGGATTTGGCGCGGCGATAGATCGCCTGAAGGACCACGATCAGACCGGTTCCCAGCGCGTAGGGAATCAGGAATAGCGCGGCACCCGACAGCGACGCGGGAAACGCCAGACCGAGCCCACGCATCGTGACCAGAACGGCGAGCGCGATCAGCAGTCCGCCCAGATGCGCGAGCGCGAACTGCAGCCGCGCCGCGTTGCGAGGCGCCATTCTGGCTTGCGTCTCCGCGACCTCCCTGGCGAATGCCGGATCGCGTTTCGCGCGGAGCCGCGCGTGGACGATCGCCAAGCCGAGCGGACCGAAGAGCAGCGTGAAACCCGCAAGGCTCGCCGCACTCCCGCCGGTGGCCCGGCCATAGAGCAGCAACACGAATCCGGCGCTGAAGAAGCCCAGCAGCACAAAAGCCATGGCTTTCTGCCGCGACGTCGCGTCGGCGCGAAAAATCGCCGAAGCGCGCGGCTGTCCGCTATCTGAATCCTGGCCGCCACTCATGCGCGCAGATTGCCATTGACCGGTAACCGGCGATTTAAGAGACACGGTTAACCACTCGCCGGCGCCGGTTGACGATCTGTGTATTATACGTATAATGCAGAGAATACGAACAACAGACGGCCCAGATCATGAAACGAGCCAGCGCGGCCGAGTTCCAGCGGAACTTCGGAGAATACCAGCACGAGGCGCAACACGAGCCTGTCGAGATCACGCGACATGGCAGGCGCGAATTGGTGTTGATGTCGGCGGCGCATTACGACTGGATGCAGGCGGCCACGAAGCGGAGCCATCGTGCGGAAGATTTGCCCGAGGTCATCATCGAGGCAATTCGCAATGCCAAAATGGACAAGCGGCACAATCACCTGAACAAGCTGCTGAAATAAATCATGGCGCTTCCGGAGCCGGAACCGGGATTGGTGTTTCGCTACGACTATGTTTGGGTGCGCGAAGCGGCAGCCGCGCGAAAATCCGGCAAAGAGCGTCCTGCGTGCATCTTGGCTGCGTTGGATGCGGTTGACCCCCGCCTCGTCGCCATTCTTCCCATCACGCACGCCGCGCCGACCGGGACAACAGCCGCAATCGAGATTCCATTGAAAGTGAGCCGGAAACTCGGGTTGGATGACGAGCGCTCCTGGGTCGTCGTTTCAGAGGCCAATATCGATGATTGGCCCAATGCGGGGCTCGCGCCACTACCGGGGAGGGGCAGCGTGTTCGCCTATGGCTTTCTGCCGCCGGAATTGTTTGCCGTCGTCAAAGCGACTTTTCTTGCAAACCTTGCACGACGCCGCGCCAAGACAGTGCGGCGATGATCGTCCGTTCCCTTGACCCTCGGCCCCCGCGGCCCTACATCCGCCCGGCCTCACCGGAAGCTCCCGCATGAACGTGCGTTCCGCCGATACCGATGTGCCGCGCTTTGCCAGCGTCGAGCAGGTCATCGAGAAGATGAAGCCGGGCGTGCCGGTCTATGTGCTGCATCCGGCGAAATTCCAGGTCGCGGCCAAGCGGTTCCTCGACGCGTTTCCCGGCGACACGCTCTATGCTGTGAAGGCCAATCCGCATCCGCTGGTGCTCGATCAGGTCTGGGCGTCCGGCATCCGCCATTTCGACACCGCCTCGCTCGCCGAGATCGAGATGGTGCGCGCGCGCTTCCCGGACGCCATCTGTCATTTCATGGCGCCGGTGCGCCCGGCGGCCGCGGCCAAGCTCGCCTATGAGAAATTCGGCGTCACCGATTTCGTAGTGGACTGCGACTACGAGCTCGACAAGCTTCTGGCCGAGACGGGTGCTGCGAAAAAGCTGCGCATCTTCGTGCGCGTGGCGACGCCCTTGGGCGGCGCGCTGCTCGAGCTCTCCAGCAAATTCGGCACCACGCCGGATGAAGCGGCCAAGCTGCTCAAGCGCGTGGCGGACTGCGGCGCCGCGCCCGCCGTCACCTTCCATGTCGGCTCGCAATGCCTGTCGCCGTTCTCCTATGCGCAGGCGATCGAGATGGCGCGGCGCACCGCGGCGCTGGCCGGCGTGGAGATCGCCGCTCTCGATGTCGGCGGCGGCTTTCCCGGCCCCTACAACAACAACGACGTGCCGCCCTATCACTGGTATTTCGACACCGTGCGCGAGGCGCTCGAAACGCTGCCGAAGAAAGTGCCCGTGATCTGCGAGCCCGGCCGCGCGCTGATCGCCGAAGGCCTGTCGCTGATCACGCAGGTCATCCTGCGCAAGGCCGACTCGCTCTACATCAACGACGGCGTCTATGGCAGCTTCGACGAATTGACCTTGCCCGGCTGGACCGGCGACTACGTTCACCGCGTCTTCGCGCTCGACGCCAAGGGCCGCGTGAGCGAGAAGCCGGCCGGCCACAAAGCGTTCCGCGTCTTCGGCCCGACCTGCGACACGCTCGACGTGCTGCCGCGCCCGCTGCTGCTGCCCGAAGACATCGCGCCGGGCGATTTCATCGTCTTCGAGTCTATCGGTGCCTATTCGGTCGCGGTGCGCACGAATTTCAACGGATTCTATCCCGATACCTGGGCGATGGTGGGCAACTAAGTTCCAGCTAACCTCCCCCTTGTGGGGAGGTCGAT
>DATNNS010000090.1:0-2787 GCA_035601715.1 Rhizomicrobium sp. | reverse complement strand
CTCTTGCCCTTGAACAGGAATTTGAGCTCCGCGCCGCGCACCTGGACATGCCGGTTGCGCAGTGTGGTGAGGCCGAAGCTGTGGTTGTCCTTGGCATAGGTTTCGTTGCCGATGCGGCTGCGCGTCGTCATCAGCAGGTGCACGATCGTCGCCAGCACCTTCTCGCGCGGCAGGCCGTGCAGCGCCATGTGGCCTGCGATCTGGCGGCGCAGGCGCGGCAGCTGCCTGGCGAAAGCGATCACATGCTCGTATTTGGCCGCGTCGCGCACCTGGATGAACTCGGGATTGTAGCGGTATTGCTTGCGGCCGCGCGCGTCGCGGCCGGTGGCGGCAAGATGGCTGTGCCGATCGGGCGAAATCCAGACATCGGTCCAGGCGGGCGGGATGGCGAGCTTGCGGATGCGCGCGATCATGTCCTTGTCGCGTAATGCCTTGCCGTCGGGCGCGCGATAGACGAAGCGCGCGCCCCGGCGCAGGCGCGAGACGCCCGGGCCGTCATCGGAGCGGTAGTGAAGCCCCGCGCCCTCGGCCGCGATCTTCGGGTCGAGAAACGCGTCCCTGGCCGATTCCGGACTGGCAAAATCCACGATGGTCCCCTTGGGCTGCAACGGAAAGCCGCGCCGCGCCATTCGGTTCCCGCCCGCGCCTTGCGGCGCGAACCACGCGCCTCCAGAATGGCCGCGGTCCTGCTTTCGGTGCCATTTCCATGACTCTTCCCGACCGCCTGCGTCTTCCGTTCGCGTTCGACGGGGCACAACTGGCGCGCGATCTGGACGGACTTTCCGCGAGCGACTGGATCGGCCATTTCCTGACCGATCGCTATGACGGCAACTGGGATGTCATACCGCTGCGCGGGCCCAAGGGCGTGACACATCCCGTGATGATGATCTCGGCCGCGCCCGGCGCGCGCGAATTCGCCGATACGCCGATGCTGCAGGCCTGCCCTTATTTCCGGGCGGTCATCGCGGCTTTTGCCTGCGAGATACTTGGGGCGCGGCTGCTCAGGCTCACGCCCGGTTCGCGGATCAACCAGCACACCGACCACGAATATCCGGAGCGCGACGGCATCCAGCGCATCCACATCCCCGTCGTCACCAATCCCGATGTCGAATTCCTGCTCAACGGTTCGCGCGTGACGATGGAGGCGGGCAGCGCGTGGTATCTGCGGCTCAGCGATCCGCACAGCGTCGCCAACAACGGGCAAAGCGACCGCGTGCATCTGATCGTCGACACGGTTCTGAACGACTGGATGCGGGCGCTGCTGGCGCGGACGGCATCGTCCGAACCCGTCACGGCCTGAAGGGAAGGCAGCATGGCCGGCAGCCAGGATTTCGCCGCCGACCCGCGCAATGCGCATGTGCCGATCTGGCTCAATGGAAAGCTGGTGCCGCGCGAGGAGGCGAAGGTTTCCGTCTTCGACGCCGGTTTCGTGCTGGGCGACGGGGTGTGGGAGGGGTTGCGCTTGCACAAAGGTGCATTCCTGTTTCTCGACGCGCATCTGGACCGCTTGTTCGCGGGCGCGCGCGCGATCGCGCTCGACATCGGGCTGACGCGCGAGGGCGTGATCGCGGCGCTGCGGGAGACGGTCGCCGCCGGCGCGATGGAAAGCGGCGTGCACATCCGGCTCATGGTCACGCGCGGGCCAAAGAAGGCGCCCAACCAGGATCCGCGCAACGCGCTGGGCACGCCCACCATCGTCATCGTCGCCGAATACAAGGAGCCGAGCGCGGAGATTGTAACCAAGGGGTTGACCCTCGCGACGTCGTCGATCCGCTGCACGCCGGCGGAGATGTTCGACATGCGCCTCAATTCGCACAGCCGGCTCAACCTGATCCGCGCGCTGCTCGACGTGATCGGCAAGGGCGCCGACGAGGCGCTGATGATCGATCCGCACGGTTTCGTGTCGAGCTGCAACGCGACGAATTTCTTTTTTGTGAAGGACGGCGCGGTGCTCACCTCGACCGGCGAATACTGCTTCAACGGCGTCACCCGCGCCAATGTCATCGCGCTGTGCCGCGACAACGGTATCGCGGTGGCGCTGGAGAACTTCACGCTCGCCGATGTCCATGCCGCGGACGAAGCATTTGTGACCGGCACGTTCGGCGGGCTGACGCCGGTTCGCGAGATCGACGGGCATGTGCTGCCCGCCGCGCTGCCGGGCCCGATGACGAAACGGCTGCGCGAGTTGTATGCGGCGTTGAAGGATCAAGACGCCGCGAGGGCCCGCTGAATGCGTTTGGTCGGCGAATTCGAGTCGAGCTTCAACCCTCCCCTTGAGGGAGGGTCGAAAAATCCGCGAGGATTTTTCGGGGAGGGGGTAGGTCTCTACGGCGAGACCTACCCCCCCCTCCCCGAAATTTGCTTCGCTTCGCTTGCAAATTGTCGACCCTCCCTCAAGGGGAGGGTGGATTGACCGAGACCATCCGCATCGCGATGTGGTCGGGGCCGCGGAATATCTCCACCGCCATGATGCGCAGCTTCGAGAACCGCGCCGACACCTGCGTGGTGGACGAGCCGTTCTATGCGGCCTATCTCGCGGCCACCGGCATCGATCATCCGCTGCGGGCGGAATCGCTCGCCGCGCAGCCGACGGATTGGCGCGTCGTGGTCGAGAACATTCTCGCTCCCGCGCCCGCGCCGATTTTCTATCAGAAGCACATGACCCATCACATGCTGCCGCAGTTCGGCCGCGGCTGGATCGCGCGCTGCCGCAACGCCTTCCTGATCCGCGCGCCGGAAGACGTGCTGGCCTCCTACACGCAGAAGCGCGCGGCGGTGACGCTCGAT
>DATNNS010000089.1:0-5359 GCA_035601715.1 Rhizomicrobium sp. | reverse complement strand
CGTCGCGGCCGCCTTCGATACGCCCTTCAGACCCGGGCCGCTTTCGACGATCGCCTTATGGAACAGTCCCTTGGCCGACGGCATTGCCATCAGGGTTGAAACCTTCGCGCCGCCACCGGATTCACCGAAGATCGTGACGTTGCCCGGATCGCCGCCAAAGGCCTGCGCGTTGTCGCGCACCCATTCCAGCGCGGCCACGATGTCGAGCATTCCCACATTGCCGGACTGCGCATAGTCGGCGCCGAAGATGTCGCCGAGCTCGAGATAGCCGAAGGCGTTCAGGCGATGGTTGAGCGTGACGACGACCACGTCGCCCCGCTTCGCGAGATTGCCGCCGTCATAAGACGGCCACGCGCCGGAGCCATAAGCGAAGCCGCCGCCATGCAGCCAAACCATGATCGGCCGTTTGCCGCCGTCGGCGCGGCCATCGCCGCTCAACGCGTTCCACGGCGTCCACACATTCAGGAAGAGACAGTCTTCGCTGTTTGCCTTCCACTCCGCGAGGGTGGGGTAAACGGTCTGCAGCGATTTCGCGAGATCGGTCTTCGGCTCCTCGCCGGCGGTTCCGCTCGGCATCTGCATCGCGGGCGGACCGAACGCGTTCACGGCGCTCGCCGTTGTCCAGGGCGCCGGCTTGCGTGGCGGCAGGAAGCGCAGCGCACCCGTCGGCGGCGCGCCGTAGCGGATGCCTTTCGAAACCCACACGCCGTTCGACGAGCCGAAGCAGACCGGCCCATTGGTCGTCTGCACGATCGGCGGCGGCGGCGGAATTGCCAGCGCCGGTGCGCCGAACGCTGCGAGTGCGCCGACGCTCGCGCCAGCCGCGAGTGCCGTGCGCCTGCTGATCTCCCGAGTCATGCGATCCTCCCCTGATTTTTGGGGATTTTCGTATTTCCGGTATGGCAGGTCAACGGCCTTTGAAATTCGGCATTCGCTTGGCGAAGAAAGCCGAGACGCCCTCGCGCACGTCCTCGCTCGGGTTGGCGATCATTACCGCGAGCGCCGCGTCGTTGAGCGAGTGCTCCAGCGAAGAATTCAAGCCATGGCGCATCATGCTCTTGGCGAGGCGCACAGCGAGGGGAGCCTTGCTTGCGATGGCGCGGGCGAATTCGAAGGTGCGCGACTTCAGGTCCGCCGCGGGCACGACTTCGGTGACCAAACCCAGCTTCAATGCCTCGCTCGCCGAATAGACTTCCGCCAGCAACGTCATCTTCAGCGCACGGTCCAGCCCCATGACGCGCGGAAACAGCCACGCGCCGCCCTCGTCCGGCAGCAACCCGAATTTGCCGGAGGTGTCGCCGAGCTTTGCCGTGTCCGCGGCGATGCGGAAATCGCAGGCGAGCGCGAGCGTCAATCCGCCCGCCACCGCCGCGCCGTTGATCATCGCGATCACCGGTTTGTCGCTGCGGTGCAATGCTGTCACCACGCGGTGCATGCCGACGCGCATCTCATGGCCGTAACCCATCTGCTTGGTCTTATAGTCGGGCCGGTCGGGATCGCTGCCGCTCACATCGCCGCCCGAACAGAAGCCGCGTCCCGCGCCGGTGACAATCAGGCAGCGCAAGCCGTCGTCCGCGACATAACGATCCAGCGCCGCCACCAGGTCGTCGCACATCGCGCCGGTATAGGCGTTCATCTTGTCCGGCCGGTTGAGCGTCACCAGCGCGATATGGTCTTGCGGCGTCTCGAACAGGATATCGCGATAGGGCATGGCGTTCTCTGGCGGGGCTGGCGGCGATATGGGAACATGCGCCCGCCGCAACCGCAAGGACGAGACCGCGATGAGCGACTTTCCCGATATCCTCTATGCCGTGAAGGACCGCGTGGCGACCATTACGCTCAACCGCCCGGACCGCCTCAACGCCTATACCGCGCGCATGGCCGACAGCATCAAGGCGGCGATGGCACAAGCCGCCGACGATCCAAAGGTGCGCGTAATCGTGCTAGCGGGCGCCGGACGCGGCTTCTGCGCCGGCGCGGACATGGAGTTGCTTTCGACGACGGCAAATGCCGGTGGTGCAGGGGCGGCGGCACCGGCTCGCGATGGCGACAAGCCCATCTCATCCACGCATGGTCCCGATCTCAGTTCCGATTTCAGGGACGCCGAACGCTTCGGCTATTTCGCAAGAACCAAGAAGCCGATCATCGCCGCGATCAACGGACCCATCGCCGGCATCGGTTTGGTGATGGCGCTCTATGCCGACCTGCGCTTCGCCGCCGACACCGCTGTGTTCACGACATCGTTCGCCCAGCGCGGGCTGATCGCCGAACACGGCATCTCCTGGCTGCTGCCGCGGCTGGTGGGGCAGGCGAACGCGCTCGATCTGCTGCTGTCGGCGCGCAAGATCGCAGCACCCGAAGCCGAGCGCCTCGGGCTGGTCAACAAGGTCTTCGCCGCCGACACGTTCATGGACAACGTCCATGCCTATGCGCGGCTGCTCGCCGACACGGTCTCGCCGCGCTCGATGGCGATCATGAAGGCGCAGGTGTGGAAGTCGAACTTCCAGGATTTCAACGAGTCGCTCGCCGTGGCGGATGAGGAAATGAAGGCCAGCCTCAAGCACGCCGAATTCAAGGAGGGCGTCAGCCACTTCCTGGAGAAGCGTCCGCCGAAATTCGCGGATATCTGAACGTCCTTTTTCCTCCCCCCGCAACGACGGAGGAGGAACCTGGCTCAATTGACGCCCGCTGCCGCCACGCTAAAACCTCGCCTCCACAACGGGAGCCAGCATGAACATCAGCGGCGGCAAATGGTCGAACTGGTCGGGCGGGGTGACGTCCACGCCGCGCGCCGTGATCGCGCCGAAAGAAGAGGTCGATCTCGCTTCGGCGGTGCGCAAGGCGGACGGCCCGGTACGCGTGCCCGGCACCGGCCATTCCTTCACGCCGGTGAGCGCTAGCGACGGCTTGCTGATCGACTTGTCCGCCTTCACCGGCTTGAAGCGGGTCGATGCGGCAAAGAATATCGCCGCGCTCGGTGCGGCGACGCCGCTATGGGCCGCCGGCGCCGAGCTTCACGCCGCGGGCCTCGGCTTCAAGAACATGGGGGACATCGACCGCCAGACGCTGGGCGGCGTTGTCGGCACCGGCACGCACGGCACCGGGCCGACGCTCAAATCCTTCTCCGCGGAAGTCGCGTGTTTTCGTCTGGTCTGTGCCAATGGCGATGTGATCGACTGCACGGGTGACGAGAATTCCGAAATCTGCGCCGCCGGGCGTTGCTCGCTCGGCATGCTGGGCGTGATGACCGAGATTTCGATGCATGTGCGGCCGGCCTACAAGCTGGTCGAGAAGAATTTCCTGCTGGCGCCCGACGATTTGTTCGCCCAGCTCGACACGCTGGTCGCGTCCAATCGCCATTTCGAATTCTTCTGGTTTCCCTATGCCGATGTCTGCATCTGCAAAACGCTCAACGAAACCGACGAGCCGGCGCCCGAGCCGCGCAGTGCCCAGGCGCTCTATGAGCGCGGCGAGAAGGGCGGCGCAGATTCCAGGGTGTTTGCCGCGATCAACGAGGTGCTGCCCTATGCGCCGTTCCTGCTCGGCCCGGCGCACCGGCTCTTTTCGCAACTGATGCCGGGGCCGGCGCGGGAGCGCTGGAGCCACGAGATCTTCCCCAGCCCGCGCACCGTGCGCTTCAACGAGATGGAATATGCCGTGCCGTTCGCCGCGGGTCCGGACTGCATCCGCGAGATCGTCGCGACGATCCGCAGCAAGAAGATCAATACCGGCTTCCCCATCGAATTCCGCACTGTCGCGGCCGACGATGTGTGGCTGAGCCCGTTCTACCAGCGCGCCAGCGCCACCATCGCCGTGCACCAATATCACCGCGTCGACACCACCGCGCTGTTCACCGCCTGCGAAGCGGTCTTCCGCGGCTATCGGGGCCGGCCGCATTGGGGCAAGCGCCACACGCTGGACGCGGCGCAGGCAGAGTCGCTTTATCCGCAATATGGCGCTTTCAGGGCACTCAGGCGCAAATTAGACCCGCAAGGCAAGTTCTTGAATCCGCATTTGCGCGCTATATTTGCGTGACGTGAAGGCTAGGAGGCGTGCCATGCGGCGGCGTCTGTGGATGCTGGGAATTGCGGCGCTCGCGGGAATGTTCGCGAGCTTCTTCATCGTCTCGGAAAATTATATCTACGGCGCCTTCATGGGCGCGATCGCGGGCATGTTCGTGATCGTCTTCATCCGCGCCTGGCCGCACAACCTCGATCCGCGCGAGCGCAACGGCAAGCTCACCATCAATGTGACGGTCGACGGCAAGAACATCGCCGAGAGCCGGTTCACCAAGCGGGCGCGGCCCTAGCCGAGCTTGCGGTAGAAGCACACGGCGCTGCCCGTGTGGCAGGCCGGCCCGGTCTGGTCGACCTTGAGCAGCAGGGCATCGCCGTCGCAATCAAGCGTGGCTTCGACCAGTGTCTGCGTATGACCGGACGTCTCGCCCTTGCGCCAAACCGCGCCCCGTGCCCGCGACCAGTAGGTCACGTTGCCGGTCTCCAGCGTGGTCTCCAGCGTCGCGCGGTTCATCCACGCCAGCATCAGCACCGCACCCGATTTGTGATCCTGCGCGATGACGGGGACGAGGCCGTCTGCGTTGAAGGCGACGGTCTTGAGGAATTCGTCGCGCGAAAGGGTCTCGGTCATGGCGATTTCATCCGCGCCAGGCCCTGTTCCAGATCGGCGATCAGGTCGCCCGCATCCTCCAGCCCGGCGTGAATACGCACGACCGGGCCCTCGGCCTCGAACTTGCGCGCGGTGCGGTGGATCTTCGCCGGCACGATCAGGCTTTCATAACCGCCCCAGGAATAGCCCATGCCGAACAGCGCGAGGCTGTCCATGAAGGCGGCGAATTTCTCGTGCGAGACCGGCTTCAGCACCACGCCAAACAACCCGCTGGCGCCCGTGAAGTCGCGTTTCCAGATCGCGTGGCCGGGATCGCTTTCGAGCGCGGGATGCAACACGCGCGAAACCTCCGGGCGCGCCTGAAGCCACCGCGCGAGTTTCAATCCCGTCTCCTGATGCCGCGCCAACCGCACCGCCATGGTGCGAAGTCCGCGCAGCGCGAGGAAGCAATCGTCGCCGCTCGCATAAAGCCCCAGATCGGCATGGGTCAGTGCGAGCCGCGCCTTGCAGGCCTCGTTCGTGGTGACGGTGCCGATCATCACATCGGCATGGCCGCCGACATATTTGGTCGCCGCTTGGATCGAAAGATCGACGCCATGCTTGAACGCATCGAAGAACAGCGGCGTCGCCCAGGTGTTGTCGAGCAGCACCGCCGCGCCATGCGCATGCGCGACGGCCGCGATGGCCGGAATGTCCTGCACCTCGAAGGTGAGCGATCCGGGACTCTCGCAGA
>DATNNS010000088.1:0-3683 GCA_035601715.1 Rhizomicrobium sp. | reverse complement strand
CGACTACGTCGCCGGCTTCCGCCCAAGCCTGATGCAGCTGACTCCGGCCCTGAAAAGGCTGGAACACGACTCCGCCGCCGACATGGCGCTGCTGCTGGAAGCCGCCCAGAGCGTCGTGGACGCCGACGGCGAACGCCGTGCCGAGGAAGTGAAATTCCTCGCCGGAATGCGCGGGGATCTGGCACAGGCCAGGACAGGGTAAGCGTCCCGTTCTAGGAACAAAAACAGCCTGCGGAACCCACAATTTGCTGGAAAATGACGAGTTGGCGAGCCGGCCGTCGTGCTGGTAACGTCAATGTGCTATGCGGCGCTCGCGCGCGACGTGGCGCAGCCGAGCAGGGGGCGGGTCCGGTGTATCAAGCGGAAATTATGCTATTGAAACAGTGGCTTAAGGTTAGGCCTAAATCCTGCGCCCTGGCCATCGTCAGCGCGGCGCTCGCAATTGGATTCTCGGCCGGTTCTGTACAGGCCGCGCCGCCGCAACTTCCGGGTGCAGTTCAGCCCGGCCACGAGCGCACGTTGCCCCAGCCCGCCCCGCCGCCCAATTTCGATTTCAGCGTCGAAGCGCCACAACGCTCTGCAGTGCCGCGCGCCGTCGACGAGGTCCATTTCAAGCTGAGCGGCATCCACATCGTGGGCGCGATGACGATCCCCGCCGACCAGTTCACGCCCTTTTATGAGGGGCTGATCGGCAAGGACGTGACCCTGGCCAACATTCTCGACGTCGCCGACAAGATCGAGAAGGCCTATCGCGACGCTGGCTATCTGCTGGTGCGCGCCTATGTGCCGCCGCAGCATGTGCGCGACGGTGTGTTCGAGATCAACGTGGTCGAGGGCTTCGTCTCGGCGACCGCGGTGCAGGGCGGCGACGCCGTCACCCAGGACAGGATCAAGGGCTATCTCCGCCCCGTCCTGAACGAGAAGCCGCTGCGGCTGACCACCATCGAGCGGGCGCTGCTGCTGTCCAACGACATGCCGGGCGTGTCGGCGACCGGCGTGTTGCGGCCCTCGCCCAGCACGCCCGGCGCCTCCGAACTCGTCGTCACCGTGGCGCAGCCCAGCGTCACCGGCGGGCTTGCCGCCAACAATCGCGGCTCGCACCTGTCGGGCATTTGGACTGTCACCGGCAACGCCGCCTACAACTCCATCTTCGGCGACGACCAGCTCGCCGCCAGCATCACCGCCGCGCCGGACAGCCTCAAGCAGATCGGCGGGCAGCTGCATTACAGCATCGCCGTCGGCGACGACGGCCTGATCGCCAGCATGCTTGCCGCTTACACCCACGGCCATTCCAACTTTTCCGGCATCGATCTGAAGACCAATAGCTGGGCCGTCGGTCCGCGCCTCAGCTATCCCCTCATCCGCACACGCGAACAGACGCTGTCGTTCGACGGCGGCCTCACCGTGCAGGATGCCAAATCCTTGTTCTTCGGAACGAACCAGCTGACGCATGACAAATGGCGCGTCGTCGATCTCGGTGTGACCTATTCGAATTCCAACGTCTTCGATGCCGGCGGCCAATGGACCGGAACGCTCGATCTGGCGCAGGGCATACCGGGCTTCGGTGCCACGCCGGATCATTCGACCGACCTGTCGCGCCTGGGCGGCACCACCAGCTTCACGAAGATCACCGGCGTCGCCCGCTTCGTCCAACCCGTCTTTGCCCCGGTCAGTGTCGCCTTCGCGGCCCAAGGCCAGTATTCCTTCAATCCGCTGATCACCGGCGAGCAGATTCTGTTCGGCGGCACCCAGATCGGGCGCGGCTACGATCCCGGCGCCATCACCGGCGATCAGGGCCTCGGCGGCTCCGCGGAAATCCGCTTCGACCAGCGCATTCCGGACTGGTCGATCCAGGATCTGCAGCCCTATGCATTCGTCGATGCGGCGCGGACCTGGTACATCCAGCGCGGCGCCGCGTTCGATCCGAGCCTGAAGAACCAGTCGATCGTCTCCGTGGGCGGCGGCCTGCGCTTCTGGCTACCCTACAATCTCTACTTCGATGTCGAAGGTGCCCGCATGCTGGATTCGGTTCCGGGCAGCAACGACGGCAAACGTGAAACCAAAGTGCTCGCCGATCTGTCGGTCAGCTTTTAGCCAAGGATAATAAGGTCATGAGACCAACAGGCTCCCACATTCTTCGCGGCATCTTGCTGGCGTCGAGCTGTCTTGTCGCGTCACCGATCGTTCTGGCGACCGGCGCGCAAGCGGGCGGGCCCACGGGCGGCAAGGTCGTGGTGGGCTCCGCCACCGTGACGACGCCGACCAGCACCAGCACGGTCATCACGCAATCGAGCAACAAGGCGCTGATCAACTGGAACAGCTTCTCGCTCTCCGCCGATTCGAGCGTGACCTTCGACCAGCCCAACAGCAAATCCATCACCGTCAATCGCGTCACCGGCAACGCCGCGTCCGCGATCTATGGCGACCTCTATGCCAACGGCCGCATCTGGCTGATCAACGGCAACGGCATCCTGTTCGGCAAGGGTAGCCAGATCAACGTCGGCGCCCTGATCGCCACCACCTCGGACATCACCGATCAGGACTTCCGAAAGGGCCAGTATCGCTTCAGCGTGCCGTCGACCAGTTCCACCGCGTCGGTCGTCAACCAGGGGACCATCCATGCCGCGAGCGGCGGCTCGGTGGTGCTGTCGGCGCCGCGCGTCTCCAACGAAGGCATCATCCAGGCCGATCTCGGCACCGTCGTATTGGGCGGCGCCGATGCGTTCACCGTCGACACCAAGGGCGACAACCTGATCCGCTATCAGGTGACGCAAGCCGTCTCGAAGACCCCCACCAACGCCGACGGCTCGCCCGCCGCGGCACTGGTCTCGAACTCCGGCACCATCATGGCCGCCGGCGGCAAGGTGCTGATGACGGCGCGCGCCGCGCGCAGCGTCGAAGACAGCGTGATCAACAATTCGGGCATCGTCGAAGCCACCAGCGTCAGCGCGCATGACGGCGAGATCGATCTCGACGCGGGCGACGGCACCGTGACCGACAGCGGCACGCTCGACGCTTCCGGCAAGGCTGCCGGCCAGACCGGCGGCGCGGTCAACGTGACCGGCGGCACCGTCAATATCGCCGACGGCGCCAAGATCGATGCCTCGGGCGACGCCGGCGGCGGCTCGGTGATGATCGGCGGCGACTTCCACGGCAAGGGCGCGCTCGCCGACGCGACGCAGACCAATATCGGCAACGCCACGATCACCGCCGATGCGATCACCAAAGGAAACGGCGGCAAGGTCGCGGTCTGGTCGAACGCCAATACGACGTTCTCCGGCACGATCAGCGCCAAGGGCGGCGCCAAGGGCGGCGACGGCGGCTATGTCGAAACCTCCGGCGGGAATCTGCAGATCGGCCTGAACGCATTGGTCAATACCTCGGCCGCGAACGGCAAGTCCGGCACCTGGCTGCTCGATCCCGACAACATCGTCGTCGCCAACGGCGGCACGACGCCGCTGACCGGCGGCACGCTCGGCCTCGGCACCGATCCGGATTCGACCGACACAATCGCGCCCAGCACCATCGTCAACGCACTGGAATCCGGCACCGACGTGCTGCTCGAAGCGGGCAACAGCATCACCGTCGAAGATGCCATTCTCTACAGCAGCAGCAATGCGCTCACGATGCTGGCCGAGGGCAACATCACCGTCGAGGCCGACATCCAGAACAGCCAGGCCACC
>DATNNS010000087.1:0-2088 GCA_035601715.1 Rhizomicrobium sp. | reverse complement strand
GGCGGATTAGAGACAATTCGGCCGCCCGGCTCAAGCGAACAAAGCGATCAACTTGCCGCGCGCAAAGCCTGGTCGAGATCGGCGATCAGATCGGCGGCCTCCTCGATGCCGGCGGAAAGCCTGAGCAGGTCTGGCGGGCATGGTGAATTGGCGCCCTCCACCGAGGCGCGATGCTCGATCAGGCTCTCGGTGCCGCCAAGCGAGGTCGCCCGTTTCCATACGCGCACATTCGCTGCCGTACCGATAGCTGCCTGTTCGCCGCCCGCGACGCGGATCGACAGCATGCCGCCGAAGCCACCCGTCATCTGGCGCGCCGCGACCGCATGGCCCGGAAAATCGGAAAGGCCCGGATACAGAACCTGCGCGACGCGCGGATGGCCCGCGAAATGTTCGGCGATCGCGCGCGCATTGGCGCTTGCCGTCTTCACACGCGGATAAAGCGTGCGCATGCCGCGCGTCAGCAGCCAGGATTCGAACGAGCCCAATATGGCGCCCATCTGCGCGCGCACGCTCTTGATGCGCTGCCAATACTCGTCGTCGTCGCGTGCGATCAATGCGCCGGCGATCAGATCGGAATGGCCGTTGAGATATTTCGTCGCCGAATGCATCACAATGTCGGCACCGAGCGCGATCGGCTGGGTGAACACCGGGGTGGCCACGGTGGAGTCCACTGCCAGCCGCGCGCCCGCGCGGTGCGCGATCTCGGCGGCGCGCGCGATATCGGTGATATCCCACAGCGGATTGGCGGGCGTCTCGGCCCACACCAGTTTCGTCTTGCCCGGCCTCATCGCGCGCTCAAGCGCGGCCGCGTCCGTCATGTCGACGAGTTCGACGTCAAGCCCCCAGTCGCGCGCGAACGTCGTCAGCCAATGACGCAGCGACCAATACATCACCTTGGGCGCGACCACATGGTCGCCGGGCGCGAGCGCAAGGAAGCACGCCGTCGCCGCCGCCACGCCCGAGGCGAACACCAGCGCGGCCTTGCCCTTTTCGAGCGCGGCCAGCACGGCCTCGGGCTGGTCAAAAGCGGGATTGTCGGCGCGGGCGTAGTTGCGGCCCGAGCGGTAACCGTTGTCGACGTCGCGGATGAACGTGGAGGAGACGTGCAGGCCCGGCGAGACCGCTTTCGTCGCCTCGTCGATCCAGCCCAGCGCCTGGGCGGCAATGGTGGCGGGTGCGGCCTTCTCGTCCATGGCAGCGATGCTCGCACGGACGGGCCGCAAACTTCCACCGCCTTCGTGCGTTTAGAATACCGGATCACCGGGGCGCCCGCGGAATGCCGTTCAAAATCAACGCGCGGGCGCGAAATGGCTGGCTCGTCGCGCTCCTCGCGATCGCGCTCAGCTATCTGGCGATGCACCCCGCCCTCGCTGCGGCGGCGGCCGGCGGCAAAGGCGGCGGCGACGCCAATTCGATTCGCGAGCCCATTTTCATCGCGGAGATCGTGCTGCTGCTGGTCGCCGGCCGGTTGCTCGGCGAGATCATGGTGCGGCTGGGGCAGCCCTCGGTGATGGGCATGCTCCTGGCCGGCATCCTGCTCGGCCATTCGGTGCTGGGCGCGCTGTGGCCCGGCGCGGAGAAATTCCTCTTCCCGTCGACGCCCGATCAGAAGAGCATGATCGACGGCATCTCCAGGCTTGGCATCCTGATGCTGCTGCTGCTCACCGGCATGGAGACCGACCTCAAGTTGGTGCGCAAGGTGGGCCGCGCGGCGGTGGCGATCTCGCTGACCGGAATCGCGGTGCCGTTCGCCTGCGGCTTCGCACTCGGCCAGTTCCTGCCGGATTCGATCCTGCCCCACGCCGGCGAGCGCCTCGTCACATCGCTGTTCCTGGGCACGGCGCTGTCGATCTCCTCGATCAAGATCGTCGCCATGGTGGTGCGCGAGATGAATTTCATGCGCCGCAATCTCGGCCAGATCATCGTCGCCTCCGCCATCATGGAGGACTCCATCGGCTGGATCATCATCGCGATCACGCTGGGCATCGCCACGACCGGCAAGCCCGATCTCGCTTCCGTCGCCAAGATCGTGATCGGCATCGCGCTGTTCCTCGGCTTCAGCTTCACGATCGGCCGGCGCATCGTCTT
>DATNNS010000086.1:0-2125 GCA_035601715.1 Rhizomicrobium sp. | reverse complement strand
CCGATCTGCCCGCCATTGCGTCCGACCTGCAACTTGAGATCGACGAATTGTTTCCGGTCACGGAAACGCTGCAGCTCCTTCGTCTCGCCGATATCGGCGACGGCGACATTACCCTGACCGAAAACGGCAAGCGCTTCGCGACCTCCGAGACCGACGAGCGCAAGCGCATGTTCGCGCGGCTTCTCATCCGCTACGTGCCGCTCGCAGCACTGATGCGCCGGGTGCTCGACGAGCGCGAAAGCCATGCCGCGCCCTGGAACCGCTTCATCGACGAACTCGAAGATCACATGACCACCGGGACCGCCGAAGACACGCTGCGCGCGGTCGTCAGCTGGGCCCGCTTCGCCGAACTGTTCTCCTACGACGACGACACCGAAATGTTCAGTCTGGAGAACCCGACGTAGCCCAAGCCGCGCCATCCGGTTGCCATCACCGGCCCCTTCCGCTAAAAGCCTCGCCTTTCCGGGGTCTTGCCGGCTCGCGAAAGCGGCTATAAATCCCGCTTAATCAAGGACTTACGTCATGCGCCAGGTACAGGAATTGCGTGCGGAATCTCGCTCGGGAACGGGCAAGGGCCCGTCCTACCAGACCCGGCAGAAAAACCAGATCCCCGGCATCCTGTATGGCGGCGAAGCGGCGCCCGAGCCTCTCGCGGTCGGGCGGCTCGAACTCGAGCGCCATGTCGAGAGCGGCACCTTCCTCACCACCCTGTTCATGCTCGACATCTCGGGCAAGAAGACGCGCGTGATCCCGCGCGCGGTGCAGATCGATCCCGTCACCGACAAGCCCGTGCATGTCGATTTCATGCGGCTGGCCGAAGGCGCGATGGTCAGGCTCGAAATCCCCGTGCGCTTCAAGGGCCACGAGAATTCGCCCGGCCTCAAGCGCGGCGGCGTGCTCAACATCATCCGCCATGAAGTGGAGATGCTCTGCCCCGCCGACAACATTCCCGATTTCATCGAGGGCGATCTCTCGGGTCTGGAAATCCACGGCACGCTCCACATCTCCAATTTCACTCTGCCCGAAGGCGTCAAGCCGCTGATCAAGGAGCGCGACTTCATCATCGCCTCGGTTGTCGCGCCGACCAGCGTCATCGAAGAGGCGCGCGCCGCCGCGGCCGCCGCGGCTGCCGCAGCGCTCGCCCCCGTCGTCGAAGAAGGTGCCGCACCCGCCGAAGGCGCTGCACCCGCCGCCGGTGCTGCTCCCGCCGCGGGCGCCTCTGGTGCGGCCGCTCCGGCGGCAGGCGCCGCTCCCGCCGCCGGCGACAAGGGCAAGGCCGCGCCCAAGAAATAAGGCCGCAAACGGAATCGGCTCATGTCCGACACGCCGCTTCTCATCGCCGGGCTCGGCAATCCCGGCGCGGATTATGCGCGCAACCGCCACAATGCCGGCTTCATGGCCGTGGACACGATCCACGAAAGCTATCCGTTCGGTCCGTGGCGCTCGCGCTTCCAGGGCTTCATCAGCGAAGGCGCGCTGGCGGGCCGCAAGACTTATCTCCTCAAGCCGATGACCTATATGAATGACAGCGGGCTTTCGATCGGGCCCGCGATGCGCTTCTTCAAGCTGCCGGTTTCGGCGCTGGTCGTCATCCATGACGAGATCGACCTCGCTGCTGCCAAGCTCAAGGTGAAGACCGGCGGCGGCGACGCGGGCAACAATGGCGCGCGCTCGATCACCGCGGCGCTCGGCCCCGACTATCGCCGCGTGCGCATCGGCATCGGCCATCCCGGCGAGAAGGGCCGCGTGCACGGCCATGTGCTGGGCAATTTCTCCAAGGCCGACGAGGATTGGCTGGTCCCGATGCTGTCGGCCATCGCCGAAGCCGTGCCGCTACTGGCGAAAGACGACGATGTCGGGTTCATGAACAAGGTGGCGTTGCTGACCAAGCCGCCCGAGAAGAAAACGAAACCAACGAAGGACGTTCCGTGAGCACGACTCAAATTCCACCTCTCCCTTGCGGGGAGGTCGAAACGCGCAGCGTTTCGGGTGGGGGGACAGCCCATCCGTTGGCGCCGTCCCCCCACCCGAAAAATCCATCGCTTCGCTCGGATTTTACGACCTCCCCGCAAGGGGAGGTGGAGAAGCTACGAATATTTCTTCTCTTCCCACCACGGGAAATAGC
>DATNNS010000085.1:0-2703 GCA_035601715.1 Rhizomicrobium sp. | reverse complement strand
GGCGATTACACCGGCGCGCACGCGCTCGTGCTCACCGACTCAACAGTGGCGAACGTCGAGGAATTCGATTTCGAGCCCGGCCACTCCTACAACATCACGCTGGGGCCGCACACCGTCGCGAGCAACGAAACACTCAAGGTCGATGCAAGCCTTCTGGGTGCTGCCGACGCGCTGACCTTCGACGGCTCGAAGCTTCAGCCGGTGGGGCTGACGAATACCAACGACCTCCATTTCGTCGGCGGCGCGGGCAACGACACGCTCGTCGGCTGCTACGGCTACAATTTCTACGACCTCACCCACGGCGGCGAAGACACCGCCAGCGGAACGGCCTTCGACAGCTACAACTACTTCACCATGGGCGCCGCGTTCGATGCCGGTGACCGGCTGACCGGCAGCTCCGCTGTTTCTTCCAACTACGTCGATCTCAATGGCGACTACACCGGCGCGAACGCCGTCACCCTGAACAACGGCACCCTGAGCGGCATCGGGCAGATGAACTTCGAGCCTGGCCACAATTACGACATCACCTGGGCAGACGGCGACCTGGCCGCCCACGGAACATTCAACGTCAACGCACAACCGCTGCAGGCGAGCAATCAAGCGCGCTTCGACGGTTCGGCGGAGACCAACGGCCACTTTGTGTTCCTCAGCGGCGAGGGATCGGACGATTTCACCGGCGGCAGCCAATCCGACACTTTCCGCTACGACGACGGAATCGCGCTGTCGGCCGCGACACACGACATCATCAACGCCTTCGACTTCGCCAACGACATCGTGGAGTTCGCTGCCGATGTCACCGGCATCGCCGCGGCGCTCGATGTCGGCTCGGTCAACAAGGCGACCATCGACAGCGACCTGACGAACATCCTGACCGCCGCCCGGCTTCCCGCCCACGACGCGCTGCTCTACACCGCGAAAACCGGCAACCTCGCAGGTCATGTGTTCCTCATCGTCGACGGCAACGGCGTCGCCGGCTATCAGACCGGCAGCGACCTCGTCATCGAACTCTCCGGCGCGCTGCACACCGGCAGCATCAGCACGGCCAATTTCAGCCGGTGATCTTTCCTCCTCCCGCCCGCGGCGAGGAGGACGGCGTTCACATTACCTCCCGGTTAACCCGCCAGCCTTGAATCCGCCCAAAATACCAGGCACTTAGCGGCCCCATGGCCGGCGATCACATCAGGGAAAATCTGGACGCGGCGGGCCGCGCGCTCGGCCGCTTTTTCGGCCGCAACGGCGGCTGGATGGCCAAGCTCGGCGCCATCGCGGCCGGCATCGTGCTGCTGCCGATCCTGGCGATCTATCTGCTGCCCGTCGTGCTGGGCTGGTTCGCGCCGCCGCTCGACACCACCAAGGATCTCTATTCCGTCAACCGGCCCATCGCGTTCACCTTCCTCGATGCGGCCGGCCACGACGTCGGCCATCGCGGCGCGCTTGTCGGCGACCGGCTCACGCTCGACGAGATGCCGGACTACCTGCCCGCCGCCTTCATCGCGATGGAGGACCGCAACTTCTATCACCACAACGGCATCGATCCGCGCGGGCTGCTGCGCGCGATGTGGACCAATCTGCGCGCGCGCCGCGTCGTGGCCGGCGGCTCGACCATCACCCAGCAGACCGCCAAGATCATCTTCACCTCGCAGGAGCGCACTTACTCGCGCAAGCTGACCGAGCTGGTGGAGGCCGCCGCGCTGGAGAAATCGCTCTCCAAGAAACAGATCCTGGAGCTTTATCTCAACCGCATCTATCTGGGCTCCGGCGCCTACGGCGTCGACGGCGCGGCGCATGTCTATTTCGGCAAGAGCGCGCGGCATCTGTCGGTCTCCGAGGCCGCGATGCTGGCGACGCTCACCACCGCGCCGTCCTACTTCTCGCCGCGCCGCGATCTGCCCGCCGCGCAGGCGCGCGCCAATCTCGTGCTGCGCGCGATGCTGGAGACCGGCGCGATCACACAAGCCCAGGCCGACGAAGCGCGCGCCAATCCCGCCGTCGTCGCCGACAGCACCCAGACGGACGCGCGCAACTTCTTCCTCGACACCGCCGCCGACGAGGCGACCCGGCTGGTCGTCGCCGACGGGATCCCGCCGCCCTCTTCCGACCTCGTGGTCCACACCACGCTCGAGCCCGCGCTGCAGGAAGCCGCGCGCCACGCCGTCGCCCGCGTGCTCAACACCAAGGGCGCCAAGGTGCATGCGAGCGAAGCGGCCGTCGTGCTGATGAAGATCGACGGCGCCGTCTCGGCCCTGATCGGCGGTCGCGACTATGACGCGAGCACGTTCAACCGCGCCACCATGGCCCATCGCCAGCCCGGCAGCGCGTTCAAGCCGTTCGTCTATCTCGCGGCGGTGGAGAACGGCATCTCGCCGTGGGATGTGCGCGACGACGGGCCGGTCGATATCGACGGCTGGACGCCCACCAATTACGGCGGCCGCACCTACGGCACGGTGACGCTGGCGCAGGCCCTGGCGCATTCGATCAACACGGTGACGGCGAGCCTGGCGCAGGAAGTGGGCGTCTCCACCGTCGTGGAAGCGGCGCAGCGCTGCGGCATCACCTCGCCGCTGGCGCAGAACGCCTCGCTCGCGCTCGGCACCAGCGAAGTGACGCCGATGGAATTGACGACGGCTTACGCGACGTTCGCCAGCGGGGGCTTGCGCGTCTATCCCTATCTGGTCACCGAAGTGGACGATGCCGGCGGGCGCG
>DATNNS010000084.1:0-3942 GCA_035601715.1 Rhizomicrobium sp. | reverse complement strand
TCGTGGCGCTCGCGATCTCGTCGATGTTGAGGGCGGAGGTGTTGGTGGCGAGGATCGCGCCCTGCTTGACGATGCCATCGAGTTTCGCGAACACGTCCTTCTTGATGTCCATGCGCTCGAACACGGCTTCGATGACGAGATCGCAGTCCGCGAGATCTTCCAGTTTCAGGCTCGGCGTGAGCAGCGCCATGCGCGTCTCCACGTCGTCCATCGTCATGCGGCCTTTCTTGGCCGTGTTCTCGTAGTTCTTGCGGATGACGCCGAGGCCACGGTCGAGCGCGTCCTGCTTCTGCTCGACGATGGTGACCTTGTAGCCCGCGTTGAGGAAGTTCATCGCGATGCCGCCGCCCATGGTGCCGGCGCCGATGATGCCGACGTTATTGACGGGAATCGTCGGCGTGTCGTCGGGCACATCGGGCATTTTCCAGACCTGCCGCTCGGCGAAGAACACATAGCGCTGCGCCGCCGACTGGTTGCCGGTCATCAGCTCCATGAACAGCTTGCGCTCGGTCTTGAGGCCGTCCTCGAACGGCTGGTTCACGGCCGCTTCGATGCAGCGGATATTGTATTCCGGCGCGAGGAAGCCGCGGAATTTGCGTGCATTGTCCTTGCGGAATTTCTCGAAGATCTCGGGATGCCCGCGCGCCGCTTCGACTTTCGCATTGTTCTCCCGCACTTTCTTGAGCGGGCGATGCTCGGCCAGCACCTTGTGCGCGAACGCGATGGCCGTCTCACGCAATTTGCCTTCCGGCGCGAGCGCGTCGACCAGGCCATTTTCCAAACACTGCTTCGCGCCGACATGCTTGCCGCTGGTCACCATATCGAGGGCGGCTTCGGGTCCGACGATGCGCGGCAGGCGCTGCGTGCCGCCGGCGCCCGGCAGCAATCCCAGATTCACTTCCGGCAAACCACACTTGGCGCTCGGCACTGCGACGCGATAATGCGCGCACAGCGCGACTTCCAAGCCGCCGCCGAGCGCCGTGCCACGGATCGCGGCGATCACCGGCTTTGGCGAATTCTCCATCGCGGCCTGCACCTCGAACAGGCTCGCGCCTTTCGGCGGCTTGCCGAATTCGCTGATGTCCGCGCCGGCGATGAAGGTCTTGCCCTCGCAGATCAGCACGATGGCCTTGGCGGCCGGATCGGCGATCGCCTGTCTGAAGCCCTCGGCCAGCCCGTCGCGCACAGCCGCGCCGAGCGCGTTCACCGGCGGCGAATTGAGCGTGATGACGGCGACGTCGCCGTCCCTGGAAAGATCGGTCACCGCATTGATGGCGGCCATGGCGCACCCCTTAACCCTGATGTTTTTTGCATAGCAACATGGCGGACGCGGCCGAGTCCAGCCTGTCGAATGAGCGGTATGCGCGGCTTGCGCGCGCTGCGGGACCGTCGCAATCATGCGTCGGGGCGCGACGGAGAACGACACGATGGGCCTGCGCGCGCGTCTTCTGACCAAGCCGATCTTCAAATGGGCGCAGACCGCGCTGCCGGCGCTGTCGGACACCGAGCGCGAGGCCATCGAGGCAGGCGATACCTGGTGGGACGCCGATCTGTTCACCGGCAATCCCGATTGGAACAAGCTGCTCGCGACACCGCCGGCGAAACTCTCCGCCGAGGAACAGGCATTCCTCGACGGCCCGGTCGAGGAATTCTGCGCGCTGCTCGACGACTGGAAGATCACCTGGGAGCTGCGCGATCTGCCGCCGGACGCGTGGGCCTATCTGAAAGCGAAACGCTTCTTCGCGATGATCCTGCCGAAGTCGGTCGGCGGCCTCGGCTTCTCGGCTTTCGCCCATTCCGAAGTGGTGCGCAGGATTTCGACGCGTTCGGTCAGCGCGGCGGTTGTGGCGATGGTGCCGAACTCGCTCGGCCCCGGCGAATTGCTGCTGCATTTCGGCACCAGGGAACAGCAGGACTATTGGCTGCCGCGTCTGGCGAAGGGCGATGAGATTCCATGCTTCGGATTGACCAGTCCGGAAGCCGGATCGGACGCCGCTTCGATGATCGACAGCGGCGTGGTCTGCAAAGGCCAATGGCAGGGCAACGAGGTGCTCGGCATCCGCCTCAACTGGCACAAGCGCTACATCACGCTGGCGCCGGTCGCGACCGTGCTGGGTCTCGCATTCAAGCTCTACGATCCGGATGGTTTGATCGGCGACAAGAAAGAGCTCGGCATCACCGTCGCGCTGGTGCCCACCAATCTTCCCGGCGTCGAGATCGGGCGGCGGCACCTGCCGGCGCTGCATGTCTTCCAGAACGGGCCCAATTGGGGCCGCGACGTGTTCGTGCCGCTGGACAATATCATCGGCGGTGTCGCGCAGGCGGGCAAAGGCTGGAAGATGCTCATGAGCGCGCTCGCCGCCGGGCGCGGCATCTCGCTGCCGTCGCTGTCGGCGGCGGGCGCGGCTTACTGCGCGCATGTCTGCGGCGCCTATGCGCGCATCAGGAAGCAGTTCGGCATTCCCATCGGCGAGTTCGATGCGATCGAGGAACGCCTCGCGCGCATCGCGGCGAGCGCCTATCTCGTCGATGCGGCGCGGCGGATGACCTGTGCCGCGCTCGATGCAGGCCACCAGCCCGCTGTCATCACCGCGATCATGAAGGCGCAGGCGACCGAGCGGCTGCGCGGCGCCGTCAACGACGCGATGGATATCCATGGCGGCAAGGCGATCATGGAAGGCCCGCGGAATTACATGGGCAGTCTTTATCGCGCCGTGCCCGTCGGCATCACGGTCGAAGGCGCCAACATCTTGACGCGCGCGCTGATTCAATTCGGCCAGGGCTCGATCCGCAGCCATCCTTATCTGCTGGCCGAGATCAACGCGCTGAACGATCCCGACAAGGCGGCAGGCCTCGCTGCGTTCGACGCCGTGTTCTGGAAACATGTCGGCCACAGCATCGCCAACGCGTTCCGCGCCTGGTGGCGCGGCTGGACCGGTTTCGCGCCCGCGCCCGCTGCGGGCAGGGCGACGCGCTATTACGCCAAGCTCGGGCGCTATGCGTCCGCCTTCGCGCTGACTGCCGATTTCGCGCTGCTTACGCTCGGCGGCGCGCTCAAGCGCAAGGAGATGATCTCCGCCCGCTTCGGCGACCTGCTTTCCGAGCTCTATCTGTTGTCCGCCGTGCTCAAGCGCTGGAACGACGAAGGCCGGCCGGATGCCGACTTTCCGCTGGTCGCCTATTGCCTGGAGAAAGGCTTCGCGACGCTCGATGCGCGGCTCGACGCCATCCTTGCCAATCTGCCGAACCGTTTCGTCGCCGGCCTGCTGCGCTTTCTGATCATGCCGTCGCGCCATCGCGGGCCATCGGACGCGCTGGCGCGGCTTTGCGCGAAACTGCTGCTCGAGCCATCGCCAGCGCGCGAGCGCCTGACGCCGGGTCTGTTCCACGGGCGCGGCGAGGATTCGATCGTGGTTCTCGAGCGCGCCTGGAAAGCGACCGTCGCCGTCGAGCCGCTGGCCGCC
Organism: Rhizomicrobium sp.; assembly: GCA_035601715.1. Classification (GTDB taxonomy): domain Bacteria; phylum Pseudomonadota; class Alphaproteobacteria; order Micropepsales; family Micropepsaceae; genus Rhizomicrobium. Next base: position 478 of record DATNNS010000084.1, on the reverse strand, counting down.
AAGCTCCACGCCGCGCATGTCCACGATTGGAAAGAGGCGCTGGCGAAGAACGTCATCACGCAACCGGAAGCCGATGCGCTGAAGTCGGTGGACGATGCGGTAGCGGCGGCAATCGCCGTCGACGACTTCGCGCCGGCGGAGCTGACGCATCACGACGCGGTCCGCTAGGAAATAAAAAGATTCACGCGAAGCCGCAAAGAAAAGAAGCCGCGAAGAATGTGTAGTCCCTTTCCTCCCCCGCGATAGCGGGGGAGGTGGATGCCGCGCGTCTTCGCGCGGCAGACGGAGGGGGTGAGGAGGTGTCAAAGATATATTCGTCGCCGCTACTCTCACCCCCTCCGCCTCGCTATCGCTCGGCACCTCCCCCGCAACGGCGGGGGGAGGAAACGGCGGGGGCTTTGCGGCTTCGCGTGAATCTTTCTTACTTAAAGATGTTCACGCCCGCCCGAGCGCGAGATCGCAGACATAGGGATTGGTC
>DATNNS010000083.1:0-8060 GCA_035601715.1 Rhizomicrobium sp. | reverse complement strand
CCTTCGACGGCTCCTCGGAAACCACCGGCCATTTCACCCTGGAGGGCGGGCTGGGCAACGACACGCTGATCGGCGGCTCCGGCAACGACATCTTCTACGATCGCAACGGCGGCAACGACCACGCCGAAGGCAATGGCGGCGACGACACTTTCAATTTCGGCGCCGCGCTGACCGGCAGCGACACGATCTCCGGCGGCGCGGGCAACAACACGGTCAACATCACCGGCGACTACACCGGCAGCGACGCCCTGACGATGAAATCCACCACCTTCGACGGGATCCAGACGTTCCATCTGGGCGCCGGCTACAACTATCACATCACCACCGCCGACGATAACGGCATCAACCTCATGACCCTCGACGCCAGCGCCCTGGCCAGCCCCAACACGCTCACCCTCGATGCCACGCACAATTCGGAAACCGCGCTCAACGTCGAGGGCGGCGCGGGCGACGACACGGTGCACATCGCGGGCAATTTCGCCGGCTTCAAGATCGACGGCGGCGCCGGCAACGACACCGTGACGCTGACCGGCGACTACACCAGCGTGCAGCCCATCGTGGCCGGCGCTCTCGTCGATGTCGAAACCGTCACGTTGGGCGCCGGCCATTCCTACGATTTCGATTTCGATGACGGCAATCTGACAAGCGGGCAGACCATCACCTTCGACGCATCGAAGCTGGGCGCGTCGAATTATCTCGCCTTCGACGGCGATTTCGCGACCGAAGGCAGCTTCAAGCTGTTGGGCGGCGCGGGCGACGACATCCTCTCCGGCAGCACGCGCGCCGACACGCTCCAGGGCGGCGGCGGCGACGACGAGATACAGCCCGACGGCGGCGCCGATTCCGTCAACATGGGCGCCGGCAACGATATCGCCGCCTATTACGACAGCTCGTTCACCGGCGCGGCCTCGATCAACGGCGGCGACGGCAGCGATCAGCTCACTCTGGACGGCGACTATTCGCACATGGTCGCCTTCACCGGCACGACCATCAGGAGCGTCGAGGCGATCGTTGTGGATGGCGATTTCAGCTACAACCTGAAGCTCGCCGACGCCAATATCGCCAGCGGCGCCGCGTTCCAGATCGACGCCGACTATTCCAGCGCCGCCGACACGTTGAACTTCAACGATTCGGCCGAGACCAACGCCGCCCTCACCGTCGCCGGCGGCATGGGCAACGACACCATCACCGCCGGTGGCGGCTCGCACAACATCATGGGCAATGACGGCAACGACACCTTCAACATGCAGGGCAATCTTCACGCCAGCGACGAGATCGATGGCGGCGCCGGCAACGACACCATGACGCTGAACGGCGACTATTCCGCCGGACTGACCTTCGGCGGCAGCACCATGGTGAACGTGGAGACGCTGCGGCTGGCGGGAGGCCACAGCTACAACCTGACCACGAGCGACGCGACCGTGGCCTCGGGCGAGACGCTGACGGTCGACGGCCATGCCTTGGGCGCGGGCGACACCCTTACCTTCAACGGCTCAGCCGAGACCGACGGCACCTTCGCGCTCACCGGCGGCGCCGGGGCGGACACGCTGACCGCCGGCGCCGGCAACGACACGCTCGATGGCGGCGGCGGCGCCGACCGGATGCGCGGCGGCGGCGGCAACGACGTCTTCGTCTATGGCGCGGCCGGCGACTCCACTAGCACGGGCTACGACACGATCATCGGCTTCAATGCGACACAGGGAAAATTCGACCTCGTTCCGGCCGTCACCGGCATCGACGCCGCGATCGCCGGCGGCACGCTCTCCACCGCCAGCTTCGACAGCGATCTCGCCGCGGCGGCAAACGCGACCCATCTGGCGGCGCACCATGCGGTGCTGTTCACGCCGAACGCGGGCACGCTGTCGGGTCAGACCTTCCTGATCGTCGATCTGAACGGCACCGCCGGCTATCAGGCCGGCGCCGATCTCGTGATCGACCTGCAGCAGGGCTCCGCGCTCTCCAGCCTGAGCACGGCCAACTTCATCTGACGCCGGGCCGCCAGTTGCCGTGGAAGCCGAATGGGACGCGGCGCGGCAACGCCGCTGTCCCGACCGGGCCCTTGGAGACGTCCGTCGCATCGAGCACGACGAAATCGCTGCGGTTTGCGGCGGGGCGCCAGACGAGCGTCACCAGCCAGCCGTCGCCTTCGGGCGCCGTGGCCGAACGCGGCACGAACACCGGCTCGCCGGGCATGCCGCCTTCGGCAAAGGTGTGCACGCTTTTCTTGCCGCTCAGAAAGTCGATGTGGGCGATGGAATCGAACTTCACGTCCTTCTCGCCCCGCGAATTGGCGGCGAAATAGCCGTGACGATAGGAAAGCCCCGCGCGGCGCTCGTCCAGCCGCGGGAATTCGCCCGCCATGTCGTCGAGCGCCTCGCGCTTGATCGTATTGCCGGCGCCCGCCAGATCGAACGTCCAGCGCACCAGTTTCGCGGCGGCCGGCTTGCCCGGCGAGCCGTCGGCATTGGGGAAAAGCGGCGCGTTCTCATATTGCATGACGTCGGCATGAATCTTGTCGCCGTCTTCCCACATGTTCATCGGATGGAAGACGTAAGCCGGATCGGTGGTGAACCAGCGGATCGTGTCGACGCTTGCGTCGCGGCGCATCACGCCGACATGCGAGCCTTTGTCCGGCTCCCACGCGAAGGCCGGCCCGCCGCCCATCACGCGCGGCAGGCTGCCGGTCAGCGGCAGTACCGGAAACGCGACATAGTTCTTCGTCACGAAGAAATCGTGGATCATGCTGGAGAACGGCGCCTGGAACATGTCGAGGCGCGTGACCGTCCCCGCGCGGTCGGCGACGCCATAAGCGATCTTGTCGGTGAAATAACCCTCGCCCGCGCCATAGCCGAAGAACACCAGCTCGCCGGTCTCGGGATCGATCTTGGGATGGGCGGTGAAGCGGTTGGCCGCGCCCGCGTAGTCGAGATAGCCCTTCGGCGCGAGCGTGTCGGGATCGAGCGCGAAAGGCTGGTGGCCTTCCTCGAGCGCGAGAAGCTTGCCCGCGTGCCAGACGATATTGGTGTTGGCGACGCCGCTGTCTTTGCCCATCGTTGCGGGATCGCTGGTCATCGGGTTGCCGAAGGTGCCGAACAGCGCCTTGCCGGCCGCGTTCTCCAGCTCCCATTTCGGCGTGCGCACATAGCGGTTGCGATACGAAACCCTGCCGCCGTCGACGAAGAACGCGTGGATCATCCCGTCGCCCGCGAACCAGTGATACTGCGCGTCGCGCGGCGCGAATTGCGGATTGGGGCCCGTGCGGTAGAACGCGCCGAACAGATCTTTCGGGATTTCACCGGTGACCGGAAGATCCGCGAAATCGTCCTCGCTGCGCACCGGCGCGAAATTGCCGGAGAGATAGGGATTGCCGCGGTCATTGATGTTGGCGGGTGCGTTCATCGCAGTCACTCCGTTGCTGGCGCCTGACGGGCAGAAAATTTACGTTGTAAATTTATATCGTAAGCGGTAGAGCTATTGCAAGCCCCTATTGAGATTTCGATGCCCCGCGCCCTTTCCACCAATGAAATCAGCGACTTCCGTGAGCGGCTGTGCGACGCGGCGGCGACGCTGTTCGCCGCGCGCGGCCGTGAGGGCTTCTCCCTTCGCGAACTCGCGGCCGAGCTCGGCGTCAGCGCGATGACGCCCTATCGCTACTTCAAGGACAAGGACGATATCCTCGCCGCCGTGCGCGCCCGCGCCTTCAACCGCTTCGCCGAACTGCTCGAAGCCGCCTATGAGACGAAGAGCGATCCGGTCTCGCGCGCCAATGCGGTGGGCCAGGCCTATCTGCGCTTCGCCTTCGCCGAGCCCGCATCGTATCGGCTGATGTTCGACCTCGCCCAGCCCGATGAAGCCCACTATCCCGAACTGGTCCGCGCCACCGAACGCGCGCGCGCGACCATGACGCGCCACGTTCCCGCTCTCGTCGCGCGAGGCATCTTCGCTGGCGATCCCGAGCTGATCGGCCACGTCTTCTGGTCCGCGATCCACGGCGCCGTCGTCCTCAAGCTCGCGGGCAAGCTGACGGACGAATGCGATTTCGACAGGATCATCGCCGAAACATTCCGCGCGTTGTCGGCAGGCTTCGCGCCGCGCTGAAGCGGGCCGGCGGCGCGGAATCCGGGAACCAAGCCGCCCGCGCGACGTTGCCGATACGTATCTCGGGGATATCCGCCATGCAAAAGAACCTTCTTCTCGTGACCGCGGCCGCGCTCGTTCTGATTGGCAGCAGCGTCTGGGCCGACCCCACCGACCAGCCGGGCCATGCGAGCCCCGCGCCCGGCACGACGTCGGACACGGCAGCCGCCGTGAAGGACACCGCGCGCCATGTGAGCGGCACGATCTCAGCGGAAATGACTTCCACGCTGGCCGGCTTCGTGACCGCCGCCGCGACCAGCGACATGTATGAGGTCGAAGCGGGAAAGATCGCCGAAGACCGCGCGCAGAACCCCGATGTGAAGGCCTTCGCGGAAAAGATGGTCAAGGCGCACACCGCGACGACCGAGAAGCTGAAGGCGCTGCTGGCCGACACGCACGCGAGCGTCGCGCCGCCGGCCCATCTCGACGACCGCCGCCAGGGCATGATCGACGAATTGCGCGGCGCCAAGGACGCCGATTTCGACGGCCGCTATCTGAGCCAGCAGATCGACGCGCACAAGGAAGCGCTGATCCTGATGAAGGGCTACGCCAAGGACGGCGACGTCGCCGCGATCAAGAAATTCGCCGCCAAGACGGCGCCCGTGGTGCAGATGCATCTGAACATGGCCCAACATCTCGCCGACGCGAAGAAATAGGGCGCGCTCGGCAGGTAGCGGTATATTGAGGGCATCTGGTTTGCTTGCGCGTCATAGCAGCTACCTCCTTCTACGATAACATTTGGCGCCGGAGAACGTGCGGCTGGTTCGAGAGCGTCGCGAACGGGCGTATGAGATTTGCCGTTCGCGCGGGCGAGGCAATCACCGCGACAAACTCACCTCGGTTCTTGCATCACATTTGTCGATAGTCATTTGCAGTGTGCCGCCACCGGTGAAAACTACGACTGACTCCATGGCTCTTCCAGCCTTGTCCTTAAATTCCCTAACCCTCGTATAGCCTGCGTCGCCTACTTCCCAACTGCTTCCAGCGTCTTCCACTGCAACGTTCTTATAGTCTTGCTTCGCCTTGGGCCGAAGATCTCGAGCGATGGCCACGTAGATAGCCTTAGCGGTTGCCTTCGTTCGGACAATCGGACCGGCCATTGCCCCTGCCGGCTTGGGACAAGCCGATGGATCGACACTGGTATGTTCGGACGCACGGTCTTGATCGGCGCCGGCAACGCTTTGCGATATCACCATCAGGCTCGCGGCGAAAAAGAACGGTCGAACAATCGTCTTTCCCAGTTTCATTGCAGCTCGCTCTCGTCGATGAAGTGACGTATCACATTGCTTCTCACACCACGGCGTTCGTTTACAATCACTATACCAGCGGTCCGCTGCGGCTATCTCGACACATACATCGCATGGCCGCGGCCTTTGCCGATGGGCCGTGACCATTCAATGGAAGACCGACAGCGGCAATCCCGCAAAGGAAGTTTGGGCCGTTGCCTCTGACGGCAGCACCGCACTTTCCGAAATAGTCACCCTGACGCCGGCGGCGCCGTAGCCAGCTTCATCCGATGTAACGACAGTGGGGAAATACACGGACGCGCGCGCTGTTCGATGGTGCATTTTCCTACAAATCGACTATTCGTCGATCCAGCAGATCAGCGAAAAGGCGCGGGCTATGATACTAATACGGCTTGATGGCCGCTTTGCGCCAAAGCGGTCTTTGTCCCTTATGGGTCCGGGTCTAATCTTTTCCCGGGCGTAATGGATGGAAGCTATGAGCGACGCAGTCGGACCAGGCGATCTCGTTCTGTGCGTCAATGCCGCGCCGAACCATGCCACGGGCAGGCCAGTGCCTCTGCGCGCCGGGGAGACCTACCGTGTACTCGCCGTCATGGAATTCGCCTGCCCATGTGGGCGTTCCGATGCACTGCTTGATGTAGGCGTTGATTTCGCATGGTGCCAGACGCGCTTCCGCCTCCTGCCCAAGCCCAAAGCCGAGACAAAGACCCGCCGCGTTTCGGCGCCCAAAGAGAAAGAGAGGGTTCGGTGAATGGCCGGCTTGGTTTGGCCGGGTCCCGACCTCGTGAGACGCGGCCGAGGGCGACGTTCAAGCGCAAGGGACCGGTGCTGGGATTTCCGTAGCTGACGTCTATACCCTGCGCCACAAGATGGCGACCGACCCGGCCGCGGCGAAGGCGGCTATCGAAGAATGCGGACTAAGTCAGCTCACAAAGCGCGATCTACTGGTTCCACATGCTCTCAGTTTTGATCTCAATCCGCTTGAAAGCGAACCCGCCCCGGTTATTGCGGAGTTCGGAAAATCAAAAAGTATCAGTAAGTTAAGGTGGTGGTGGTGGAGGCAGTCGGATGCGAGGCAGTCTCCACGCACAATTCCAGAATAACAGGGAAAAATACAGGGAAAATCGCTAAGTAAGCCGCCCAGCCGCCTCCAAAATTGCATCTGGCGCAGCAGCAGCGCACTAATTCGCAAAACTATGCCCGAAAAAATAACAGGGAATAGTGTTCATAATAACAGGGAAGAGTTCTCACCGAACAGGGAATTTGAACGACAAACAATCAAGTGAAGTCGCTCGCCGCCAGATGACTCAAGTTCAGAGACCCGGCCAGGTCGAAGACAAAATCCTGTCCCGCCTGATAGCCGGCCACGCCATTGGCGTCGACGATCAGAAATGTATGGCCGGCGAGTCCACCCGCCGTCGGGGTGAACAGCACGGCATCGTGCGGCGCGAGCTGGCCGGCGCCGATGGCGGAAACGAGGTCGGCGTCAAAATGCGCCGAGCCGAGCCTGCCGCTGGCGACCGTTGCATCGACGGCGCTGACTGTGTCGCCGATGATGTGGAAGGTATCGGACAAGGCGTCGAAGCCATTGATCGTGTCGTGGTTGAGGCCGGTGGAGTCGCTGACTGCCCCGTAGACGAAGGTATCCGCGCCGCTACCGCCGGTCAGAACGTCTCTGCCGCCGCCGCCGTCGATAGTGTTGGTGCCATTGCCGGCCTCGATGGCATCCCTGCCGGCACCTCCGATGAGCGTATCGTTTTCAGCGCCACCTTCGATCAGAAAACGACCGTCGGTCTCGGCCGAGCCGTTGAAATTGAAGGCATCGGAACTTCCCAGCGCGGAAGCATCGACGGCCATCCGCGCGCCGGCCGCGACGTTGGCGTCGTTCAAGGTGAGGCTGTAGCTGAAGCCGGTATCCAGCACGATTTTTTCCACGTTGGTCAAGGTATCGGCGCCCAACGCGACGCCGGCGGAGTAGTCGCCGTCCAGGATAAGCGTATCCCTTCCCGGACCGCCGTCGATCAGATCGCTAGCGTTGAAGAATGATGCCATGGTGATCGTGTCATTGCCGCTTCCGCCGTCGATCGTGGCCTGCGAGCCTTCGTCCGACAGCAGGTCGTTGCCGCCCAATCCTTCAAGCGTGTCGATGCCCGCGCCGCCGTCGAAATGGTCGCCGGCAGCGCCGCCCGTCATCGTGTCGTTGCCGCTCCCGCCCGCTACCTGACCTACAACGCGCCCCAGCGTTCCGTCATAGACGTTGTCGCCGTTGCCGAACTGGATGGCACCGATGATGTGCCCGTTATTGGTAATGTCGAGCCCGACGCTGTCGAATTGAAGGATCGCTTGACCGCCCGCGATCGAGGAGCGGATCGTGCCGCTGTTGTCGATCGTATCGACGGTACCGGAGGGAAAGGCAAAGACTATACCGGCGCCGCCTTCGATGAGGCCACTGTTGGTGATGCTGTTCCCGCCGCCCGAAATGGCTATCCCAATGTTGTCGCCTTCCATCCGGCCGGCATTGACTATCGTATTGCCGCCATTGTTGTTCAGGTTAAGGGCATCTTGCGGTCCGAAAATTGCTCCGTGGTTAGTGATCGTGTCGTCACCCCCGAACGACAATATTCCAACACCTTCGTTCGCGCTGATCTCGCCTCTCGCTCCGACAAAGATGTTGCT
>DATNNS010000082.1:0-16473 GCA_035601715.1 Rhizomicrobium sp. | reverse complement strand
GATGGCGTTCAACCCGAACACGGGGTTGTTGCTTTGCAGGACGAAGCCGTCGACCGCGAATTGCGGCACCAGGTCCCAATTCACACTGTCGCCGAACGCCTCATTGATCCGCACGCCGTTCTGATAGACCGCGATGCCCTCGGCGACGCCGGAAATTGGCGAGGCCTCGAAGCCGCGATAGACGAAATCGGGCTGGAACTGGCTGCCCTGTTCGTCGTTCAGGCTGACACTGGAGAGCTGCGAGGCGATGGCGCTCGGCAGCACGTCGCTTTGCCGGTCGCGCGTCAAATCGGACAGGGAAAGCGCCTGCACCTCGCCGGGTATCTTGTCCGCATCAATGCTGGCGCCAGGCAGGGGCGCGATGACGACGACGGTTTCGACAGGGGCGGTTTGCGCAAGCGCCGGAGCGGTCGCAAGCGCGATCAAAGCGGCCGCCAGCCAGATCATGCTTCGCATTCGCGGCTCCCGGGCATGGCAAGCTTGGTTGCAGACCACCGTCCGGCGAATGTCAATCCGGCGCGCGCAGCCGGTAGCCGACGCCCTGCTCGGTGAGGATATGGCGGGGCTGTTGCGGATCGGGCTCGATCTTCTGGCGCAGAGAGCGGATATAGATGCGTAGATATTGCACGTCGGTCTCGCTTCCCCACACTTCGCGCAGGATGAATTTGTGCGTCAGCACCTTGCCGGCATGCGTCACCAGTAGCCGCAACAGATCGTGCTCGCGCGGCGACAGCTTTATCTCCACGCCGTCGCGCGTGACGATCCGGCGGACCAGATCGACGCCGAGGCCGCCCTCGCGGAATATCGGCCGCTCGCCCTGTTGCTGCAGCCGGTGGCGCAGCGCCGCGCGCACCCGCGCCAGCAATTCCTCGACGCCGAATGGCTTGGTCACATAATCGTCGGCGCCCAGATCGAGCGCGCGCACCTTGCCCGATTCATCCGTACGGCTGGACAGCACCACGATGGGCACAGCGGAACCGGATTCACGCAAACTCCGTATCACCTCGAAACCGTCGATCCCCGGCAGCCCCAGATCGAGCACCAAGAGATCGACCGGATTGCGGCGGATGAACTCCAATGCCGCGGCGCCATCCCCCACTTCGCTGATGTGATGGCTCTGCGAGGCGAGGCTGGTGCGCAGGAAACGCCGTATCGCCGGCTCGTCGTCGACGATCAGCACGCGCAAGGGTGTCGCCGGCGAGGTCATGCCACGCTCTCCCGCGCGGTTACCTGATCGGGCTGCAAACGCAGGCTGATCGTGAACACCGTGCCGTTGCGGTCGCTGGTCGCCACGATAGTCCCGCCCATCGCCTCGACGAAGCCGCGACAGATCGCGAGCCCAAGACCAGTGCCCGCGCGCTTCTTGTCCGCGACCTGGGCACGGTAGAATTTGTCGAAGATGCGGTCCAGATCGGCCGGCGCGATGCCCTCGCCTTCGTCGCTCACCGCGATACGCACAAGACTGCCATCGCGCCAGGCGCGCAGGCGCACGGCCGTGCCAGGCGCGGTATATTTCGCCGCGTTGTCGAGCAGATTGAACAGCACTTGCTCGAACAGCACCGGATCGAGCTTGACCATCGGCAGATTGGCTTCGAGATCGAGCGCGACGCGGTGTTGCGCGAGGACCTGCCGGGCACGCCCGAGCGCGCTGCCCACCACGTCGGCGATATCGACAAGATCGGCGTGCGGCTGAATGGCGCCGGATTCCAACCGCGTCATGTCCAGCAGATTGGAGATGAAGCGGTTCAGCCGCTTGGATTCCTCCTGGATCATGCCGGCCAATTCGTCCTGCGCCGCATCGTCCAGCGTCTTACGATAACTTTTCAAGGTCGTCGCGGCGCCGAGAATCGAAGCCAGCGGCGTGCGCAGGTCGTGCGAGATCGACGTCAGCAGCGCCGAGCGCAGCCGCTCCGTCTCGCTCGCCAGCCGCGAACGGTCCACATCCTCCGCCAGATTGATGCGCTCGATGGCGAGCGCCGCCTGATCGGTCAAAGCATCGAACAGCCGGCGCTGGTCGGGCGCGAGAAGCGGCCCTGGCTTGTCGCTGTCCAGCCCGACGATGCCGATGTTGCCGCGGCCTGTCCGCATCGGCAGAAACAGGCGTTTGGCGCCAGGCAAGGTATCCGCGCCGCGTCCCGCCGGCGTGCCGTGCTCCCAGGCCCAGGTTGCCGCCGCGAGATCGGCGTCGTCGAGCTGGTCCTCGGGCGGATAGCCGGCGCGCACCGTCACACTCTCCTGTTCCGGCAACAACAACACCACGCGCACCTTCAGCATCTGCGAAATCTGATAGACGGTGGCCCAGAGCAGATCGTCCAGGCTGATCACGCCGGCGAGCTTGCGGCTGAAGAGATAAAGATCTTCCGTCATCTTCGCGCGCCCGCGCGCCACCATCGCTTGCGCGCGCACCCGCGCCGTCAGGTTGCTCGCGACCAGCGCGACAATGGCAAAGAAGAACAGCGCGACGACATTCTCGCGCGAGCTGATCGAGAATGTGTAGACGGGCGGCAGAAAGAAGAAATTATAGGCCAGCACGCTGACCAGGCAGGCGAACAGCGACGGCCATAAGCCATAGGTGATGGCGCTCACCAGCACGGCGGTAAGAAAGACAAGCGCGACATTGGTGATGTCGAATTCGCGCTGCAGCAGCAATCCGATGCCAAGCGCGATCACGACCATCGCGAAGCTACCGAAATAGGCGTTTGCCGCGAGAGGACGCGCGCCGGAGAGAATTGGCAGATCCTTTTCCTCAACTTTCTCGGCCTTTTCCGCGTTACGCGGTTCCGGCACGACATGGACGCTGATGTCGCCCGCGCGGCGGATGATCTCGTGCGCGGCGGAGGGGCGGAAGAATTCCAGCCAGCGGCCGCGGCGCGCGGTGGCGACGACAATGTGGGTGAAATTGTTGGCGTGGGCGTAATCGATTACGCCGTCGGCCACCGAGCCGGCCGGAATCGTCACTGACTGCCCGCCCAGCCGCTCCGCCGCGCGCAACGTCTCGGCGATGCGGTCGCGCGCGGCTTCGCCGAATCCCTGCTCGCGGCCGGTCTCGACATGGATCGCCGTCCAGGATGCGCGCAGACGATCCGCGAGGCGGCGCGCATAGCGCACCAGCGCCGCCGATCCCGGCCGCTCGCTGACGCAGACGAGCACGCGTTCGCTGGCCTCCCAAGGCCCCTCAATGGCATGCGCTCGCATGTAGTCGACCATCTGGTCGTCGACACGCTGGGCGGTGCGGCGCAGGGCAAGCTCGCGCAGCGCGGTCAGATTGCCCGGCAGGAAATAGTGGCGCACCGCGCGCTCGGCCTGCGCCGGGACATAGACCTTTCCCTCTTTCAGCCGCTGGATCAGGTCTTCCGGCGTCAAGTCGACGAGCTCGATGTCCTCGGCGCGGTCAAGAATGGAATCGGGCACCGTCTCGCGCACGCGGATGCGCGTTATCCGGGCCACCACGTCGTTCAAGCTCTCCAGATGCTGGACGTTGAGCGTGGTGTAGACGTCGATGCCCGCATCGAGCAGCTCCTCGACGTCCAGATAACGCTTGGGATGGCGGCTGCCCGGCGCGTTGGTGTGCGCCAGCTCGTCGACCAGCACGAGCTTGGGTTTGCGCTGCAGGATCGCGTCCAGATCCATTTCCGCGAGCACGCGGCCTTTGTAGGCAAGCCGCTTCTTGGGGATGGATTCGAAGCCCTTGGTCAAAAGATCGGTTTCGACTCGGCCGTGGGTTTCGACCACGCCGATGACGGTGTCGACACCCTCGAGCCGGCGGCGGCGCCCCTGCTGGAGCATCTCATAGGTCTTGCCCACGCCGGGCGCGGCGCCGAGAAAAATCTTCAGCCGGCCGCGCCCCTCCTTCGCCGATTGCGCGAGCAGCGCATCGGGCGACGGTCGTTTGTCGTGGTCAGGGTCAGTCATGAGGCCGGACGGCAGCGAACTCCGCTTGCAAGCTTACACCCAAAAGCGCCGCGCCGCAGCGCCGGCTATTTCGTGGCCATCGCATCGAGCGCGAGATTGAGCTCCAGCACGTTGACATGTGGCTCGCCCAATACGCCCAGGACACGGTCCTGGATGTGCTGGACGACCAGAGCGCGGACACGATCCTCCGGCAGGCCACGCGCCTTGGCGACACGCGGAACCTGGAACAGCGCGGCCGCCGGGGTGATATCGGGGTCGAGGCCGCTGGCCGATGTCGTGACCAGATCGACGGGCACTGCGGCCGTGGGATTCTCCGCATGCAGCGCGGCTGCATCCTTCTTGATGCGGTCGGCCAGCGCCTTGGAGGTCGGCCCATAATTGGAGCCGACGGAGTTGCCCGCGTCATAAGGCACGGTCGTCGCCGACGGGCGGCCGTGGAAATATCTCGCGCTGGTAAAATTCTGGCCGATCAGATCCGAGCCGGCGATGTGGCCGCCACGCGCGACCAGGCTGCCATTGGCCTGATGGGGAAAGATCGCCTGCGCAACGCCGGTCATCGCCAGCGGATAGATGAGACCCGTCAGCACCGTCATCAGCACGATGAGGACAAGAGCGGGGCGGATTTGCGACAGCATGGCGATGCTCCTTCAGACCAGACCGGCCGCGTTGACGGCGAGATCGATCAGCTTGATGCCCACGAACGGGACCACGATGCCACCCAGGCCGTAGATCAGAAGATTGCGGCGCAGGATGCTCGCCGCGCCCGTCGGCCGGTACGTTACCCCGCGCAACGACAGCGGGATCAGCGCGATGATAATCAGCGCATTGAAGATGATCGCCGACAGGATCGCGCTTTCGGGCGAGCCGAGCTGCATGATGTTGAGCACACGCAGTTGCGGATAGAACGCGATGAACATCGCCGGGATGATGGCGAAATATTTCGCCACGTCGTTGGCGATCGAGAAGGTGGTCAGCGCGCCGCGAGTCATCAGGAGCTGCTTGCCGATGGCGACGATCTCGATGAGCTTGGTGGGATCGCTGTCGAGGTCGACCATGTTGCCCGCTTCGCGCGCGGCCATGGTGCCGGTGTTCATCGCGACGCCGACATCGGCCTGGGCAAGCGCCGGCGCGTCGTTGGTGCCGTCGCCGCACATCGCCACCAGTTTTCCCTTGGCCTGCTCGTCGCGGATCAGCTTGAGCTTGGTTTCCGGCGTCGCCTGCGCGAGGAAATCGTCGACGCCCGACTCCGCCGCGATAGCAGCTGCCGTCAAAGGATTATCGCCGGTGATCATCACGGTGCGGATGCCCATCTGGCGCAACTCGCCGAAGCGCTCGCGGATGCCGCCTTTGACGATGTCCTTGAGATGGATGACGCCCAGCAGCTTGCCGTCCTTCGCCACCGCAAGCGGCGTGGCGCCGGATTTTGCGATGCGTTCGGCGATGGCGAGGAAGGCCGCCGACGTTTCCTTGCCGAGCACGGCCAAGGCAGCCGAGGCGGCGTCGCGGTCCGCCGGCAACCCGGCGCGCGATTCGACCCAGTTCAGCACCGCGTCGACCGCGCCCTTGCGGATCGAGGAGCCTTCGACATCGATGCCGCTCATGCGCGTCTGCGCCGTGAAGGGGATGAATTTCGCCTGCAGCGGCGCCATTTCGCGGCCGCGGATACCGTATTTCTCCTTCGCCAGCACGACAATGGAGCGGCCTTCCGGCGTCTCGTCGGAGAGCGAGGAAAGCTGCGCGGCATCGGCCAGTTCCTGCGCGCTGACGCCGGGCAGCGGCACGAATTCGGTCGCCTGGCGGTTGCCGAGCGTGATGGTGCCGGTCTTGTCGAGCAGCAGCGTGTCAACATCGCCCGCCGCCTCGACCGCGCGGCCCGACATCGCGAGCACGTTGAAGCGCACCAGACGATCCATGCCGGCGATGCCGATGGCCGAGAGCAACGCGCCGATCGTGGTGGGGATAAGCGTCACGAACAGCGCGATCAGCACCACGACCGACACCGCGCCCTTGGCATATGCCGCGAAGCTCGGAATGGTGACCGTGGCGAAGACGAAGATGATCGTCATGCCGGCGAGCAGGATGTTGAGCGCGATCTCATTGGGCGTCTTCTGCCGGACGGCGCCTTCGACCAGCGAGATCATGCGGTCGAGGAAGGTCGAGCCCTGCGCGGCGGTGATGCGCACCTTGAGCTGGTCGGAGGTGACGCGCGTGCCGCCGGTGACCGCCGAGCGGTCGCCGCCCGACTCACGGATCACCGGCGCGGATTCGCCGGTGATCGCCGACTCGTCGACCGAGGCCACGCCTTCGATCACTTCGCCGTCGCTCGGCACGAAATCGCCGGTTTCCACCAAAACGATATCGCCGGGCTTGAGCTCCGTCGCCGCAATCAGCTTGTAACTCGTCGTTGCAGCGCTCGGGAGTTTCTTCGCGGCGGTCTCGGTGCGCATCCGGCGCAGCGCGTCGGCCTGCGCCTTGCCGCGGCCCTCCGCGACTGCTTCCGCGAAATTGGCGAACAGCACCGTAAACCACAGCCAGGCCGCGATCTGTCCGGAGAACAGCGCGTTGGTGCCCACCACCGTACCCGAGCCTGTGATCAGGTCGCGGATGAAGAAGACCGTCGTCAAGACCGAGACGATTTCGACCACGAACATCACCGGGTTCTTCGCCAGCGTGCGCGGATCGAGCTTGCGGAACGAAGCGCCGATCGCCGGTATCACGAGCGCGGGATCGAACAGTGAGGGCGACTGGGCGCGGGTTTTGGCGGTGCTGGTCATGGTCTCAGGCTTCCTGATGCTCAATAGAGCGTGCCCGCGCTCATCGCGACCTGCTCCACGACGGGGCCGAGCGCGATGGCGGGGAAATAGGTGAGGCCGCCGATGATCACGATCACGCCCATCAGCAGGCCGACGAACAGCGGCCCGGTCGTGGGGAACGTGCCGGCCGACGGCGCGACCAGCTTTTTCGCGGCGAGCGAGCCCGCGACCGCCAGCATCGGCACGACGAAGATGAACCGCCCGATGAGCATCGCGAAGCCGATGGTGGTGTTGTAGAACAGCGTGTTGGCGGTGAGCCCCGCGAAGGCGCTGCCGTTGTTCGCGGCGCCTTCGGTGTAGGCGTAGAGGATCTCGCTGAAGCCGTGCG
This sequence comes from Rhizomicrobium sp., assembly GCA_035601715.1. Classification (GTDB taxonomy): domain Bacteria; phylum Pseudomonadota; class Alphaproteobacteria; order Micropepsales; family Micropepsaceae; genus Rhizomicrobium. The sequence goes on along the minus strand of DATNNS010000082.1, from coordinate 9,420 downwards.
GGCCGGCGTTCTCGATACCGGCGAGGCCCGCGGGCAGCGAGACGGCGAGCGCGGTGAAGCCCAGGATCGCGAGCGGCAGCGACAGCAGCGCCAAGATAGTCATCTTGACCTCCTTGGCCTCGAGCTTTTTGCCCAGATATTCCGGCGTACGCCCGACCATCAGCCCGGCCACGAACATCGCCACGATCGCGAAGGCGAGAATGCCGTAGATGCCCGAGCCGACGCCGCCGAAGATTACTTCGCCCAGCTGCATGTCGATCAGCGGCACCATGCCGCCCAGCGGCATGAAGCTGTCATGCATCGCATTGACCGCGCCGCAGGACGTATCGGTGGTGACGGTCGCCCACAGCGCGGAGTTCGCGATACCGAAACGCACCTCCTTGCCTTCCATATTGCCGCCGGTCTGCAGCGCGCTGCCCTGCGCGTCGACGTAAGCCGGCAGCGCCGGATTGGCATGGCTCTCCGCCCAATAGGCGGTCGTCACGCCGGCGAGGAACAGCAAACCCATCGCCGCGAACACTGCCCAGCCCTGGCGCTCGTCCTTCACCATGCGGCCGAGCAGATTCGTGAGACCGCCGCCGATGGCGAAGATCAGGATCATCTCGATCAGGTTGGTGAGCGCGTTGGGATTCTCGAACGGATGGGCGGAATTGGTGTTGAAGAAGCCGCCGCCGTTCGTTCCTAGCTCCTTGATCACCTCTTGGGTGGCGACCGGTCCCTGCGCGATCACCTGCTTGGCGCCTTCCAGCGTCGTGACCGCGGTGTAGCCGTTCAAATTCTGCGGCACGCCCTGCCACACCAGCACCAGCGCCAGCACGATGCAGGCCGGCAGCAGGATGTAGAGCGTGCAGCGCGTGAGATCGACCCAGAAATTGCCGATTGTCCTGGCTTCGCGCCGCGCGAAGCCGCGAACCAGCGCCACGCCCATCGCGATGCCGGCGGCCGCGGAGACAAAGTTGTGCACCGCCAGCCCCGCCATCTGCACCAGATAACTCATGGTGGTTTCGGGCACGTAAGACTGCCAGTTGGTGTTGGTGACGAAGCTGATCGCGGTATTGAATGCCAGGCTCTGCTCGACAGCACCCAGATGCTGCGGATTGAACGGCAACACGGCTTGAAGCCGCATCAGTGCGTAAAGCATGACGAAACCTGCGACGCTGAACAGCAGCACCGACACCGCATAGATCAGCCAGTGCTGTTCGGTCTTCTCGTCGACGCCGGCCAAGGCATAGAAGCCGCGCTCGACCGGCCGCAGCACCGGGCTGAGGAACGTGCGCTCGCCCGTGAACACGCGCAGCATGTAGCCGCCCAAGGGCCGCGTCAGCGCGATGATGATGGCGCTGAACAGCGCGATCTGGATCCAGCCGTTGATCGTCATGGGAGCCTCAGAACCGCTCAGGACGAATGAGCGCGTAGACGAGGTAGATCATGATCAGCGCGGTAGTGATGCCGCCCAGCAAATAGTCGAATGTCATGGAACCCTCACAGCCGCTCGCAAGCGACAGCGTAAAGAATGGTGACGGCGAAGCTGCCGATGCCGGCGGCGAGGAGAATGGTGTCGAGCATGAATGCCTCTCGCGATCCGCTGTTCGGATCGAGCGTCAAACTGGGCCTCGAGGCATATAAAATCGAGACGATGCGGCGGCGGGTTTCATATAGATCGCATATAGACAGCCCGCAGCATGGCGCTACTATCGCAACCGCTTTAGGGAGGAGCAGCGGATATGCCCAAAACGCTCGCGGCCGCATTTGCACTTGTCTTGGCGCTTGCCGGCGCCGCGCGGGCGCAGGATGCACCGCCGACAAAGGAAGGCGATTACACCGCCCATGATTTCCATTTTCGCTCGGGCGAGACGTTGCCGGAATTGCGCCTGCACTACACGATACTGGGCACGCCGCGCCGCGACTCACGCGGTCATGTGACCAATGCGGTGCTGATCCTGCACGGCACCGGCGGCGACGGGCATCAGTTCCTGCGGCCGCAATTCTCCGGCGTGCTGTTCGTGCCGGGCGGGCTGCTAGACGCAAAGAAGTATTTCATCATACTTCCGGATGGCATCGGCCACGGCAAATCCTCCAAGCCGAGCGACGGCCTGCACGCGCGCTTCCCGCATTACGACTATGACGACATGGTCGCGGCGCAATACGCGCTAGTGACCAAGGGGCTGCATGTCGACCATCTGCGTCTGGTGATGGGCACCTCGATGGGCTGCATGCACTCCTTCGTCTGGGCAGAGACCTATCCGGACTTCGTCGACGCTGCGATGCCGCTCGCCTGCCTGCCCGTGCAGATCGCCGGCCGCAACCGGATGTGGCGCAAGATGACCATCGATGCGATCGAGGACGATCCGGCCTGGCTTGGCGGCGACTACAAGAGCGAGCCGCAGGACGGACTGCGCACCGCCATCGATTTGCTGGTCATCGCCGGCAGCGCACCCTGGCAGATGCAGAAATCCTATCCAACGCGCGACGACGCCGACAAATTCCTCGCCGACTACACCACGAAGGAATTGGTGACGCTGGACGCCAACGACCTGCTCTACCAGGTCGCCGCCTCGCGCAACTACGATCCGTCGCCGGGACTCGACAAGATCGCTGTGCCCGTGATGTGGGTGAACTCCGCCGACGACTTCATCAATCCGCCGGAATTGGGCATTGCCGAAGTGCAGGCCGCGAAACTCAAGCACGGACGTTACGTGCTCATCCCCCAAAGCGATCAAACGCATGGGCATGGAACCCATACCTGGGCCGCCGTTTGGAAATCATACCTGGAAGAACTGCTGACGGAATCGGAACGGCGATAGGCGCCTAGGTCCTGTTGCATCCGCCGCAAGGTGCCGCGGCCGCCATGCACCGGCATTCCTCGCGGAACTCGCGATGGAGCTGCTCGAAGTACAGATCGATCGCCTGGCGCGCGATCAGATGGCGCGTCGTTCCTTTCTTCACCGCCGCAATGCCGAGTTTCTCGAATTCCTCGTTCGACAACGCGATCATCACGCGGTGCGGCTTCTCGGCCGCCGGCACATGCGCTTGCGGCATCGGCGGCGACGCGACGGGAGGCGGCGCGACCGCCGTTGCTTCGTGCAGCCGCTCCTGCAGCCAGGCAAAGGCCGGCCGCTGACCCATGGCGGATGGCCCGGCGTCGCCCTTGCGCGCGAGCAGGCTCGCAGTGATCGGCGCAAATCGCGGCTGGCTCATATACTCTCCAGTTTCTGGCCCATCTAGCCCAATGTGCGGTCGGACGCGCGGCGCCCGAAAGGATGCGCACGGCGCTCGCCGGCGCCAAAGAACCCGTGACCACCGTCACGCCGATCTGGCACCATGCGGCGTTCGGGCCCGGTATAGACGTCCTTGCTCACTATGGGCGGCGGCTCCTCCGCGCGCACATTGTCCTGCTCGAGCGTATCGAGCCAGGCGCCGTCATCTATTTCTTCGCGAACGGGCGGCGGCGCTTGGGCGGGCAATTCCGCGCTGTGCGGCGTCAACGGCGCAATGGACAGATGCTCCGGCTTGACCGCGGGCACGAATTTCTGATCGTGCGTCAGCCGCGCGAGCCGGTCCTGGATATAGAGCCAGAGCTCGCGCACTTCGCGCGCGGAATGGGATTTCGGCACAACTTCGCCGACGGTGCGCCCGTCGACCATGCTGGCGGCGAAATCGACGCGATGATGCAAGGTCACCGGTGCGACCGTGCCGTGCTGCGACAGCGCCACTGCGGCCTCGCCCGTGATGCGCGCGCGCAAGGTGGCGCCGTTCATCACGAAGACCAGCGGCTTGCCGTGATGCTCGGCGATGTCGACGGTGGCGCCCACCGCGCGCAGGTCGTGCGGGCTCGGACGCGTCGGCACGACCACGAGATCGGCATGGGCCACGACATGCGAGATCGAGGCGGTGATCGCCGGCGGCGTGTCGATGACGGCGAGCCTGACGCCGGATTTCTTCAGGTGAGCGAGCGCGTCGCCCAATTCCAGCAGCCCCACTTTCGCAAAATGCGGCGCCGCCGCCGCGCGCGCGTTCCACCATTGCGAGAGCGAGCCTTGCGGATCGGTATCGATCAGCGCCACCGGCCCGACGCCCGCGCGCTCCGCCTCGACCGCCAAGTGGCCCGACAGCGTCGTCTTCCCGGAACCGCCCTTCTGGGACGCCATCACCAGCACATGCATGACTTGCCCCGCGACGAAAGTCCTTCAAGGCAACTCTACGCGGCGGGGATTGCGGCACCCTGAACGGCAATGCGCGCAATTGCCTTTAAATAGCGGACAATTTTAGCAAACGTCAGTGTGCCGTCCACGTCATCCCCAGCTGGTCGAACAGGAACGTCAGCTCGTCGGTGGATTCGCCGATGCGTTCGTCCAGCGAGCTGCCGATGCCGTGGCCCGAGGTTTTGGAGGTGCGCAGCAAGATCGGGCTGGCCGAAGACGTCGCGCCTTGCAGCGCCGCGGTGAACTTGCGCGAATGCATCGGGTTGACGCGCCCGTCATTGGCGCCGGTCAGCATCAGCACCGCCGGATAGGCCGCGCCCTTCGTCACGTGGTGATAGGGCGAATAGGCGTAGAGCGCGGCGAAATCCGCCGGATCCTTCACCGTGCCGTATTCGCTGGTGTTGAAGGCGCCGTTCGGGTCGAGCTCGGAGCGCACCATGTCGTAGATGCCCACCGCCGAGACCACCGCATGCGCCAGTTCCGGATGCTGGGTGATTTCCGCACCCATCAGCAGCCCGCCATTGGAGCCGCCCATCAGCGCGAGCTTGTCGTGCGAGGTATAGCGCTGGTCGATTAGATATTGGCCGGCGACCGCGAAATCGTCGAAGTCGTTCTGCTTCTTGCGCAGCATGCCTTCCTGGTGCCAGCGCTCGCCATATTCCGAGCCGCCGCGGATATTGGCGATGGCATAGATGCCGCCGGCGTCGAGCCACAACCGGCGGAACGATCCGAGGAAACCCGGAACCTGGCTGATGCCGTAGCCGCCATAGCCGTAAAGCAGCGTGGCGTTGGAGCCGTCGAGCTTGACGCCCTTTTTCTCCACCACATTGACCGGAATCTTGGTGCCGTCTTTCGAGGTCGCGAACACGCGCACGACTTCGGCGTCGTCGAAGGATATCGGCGAGGTCTGCTTCAGCGCGGTCTCCTGCGCGGTTCCGGTCGCGACACTCCAGCGCGCGTAATAGCGGGGCCTCAGATAGGTCGAGACGTCGAACAGCACGTCGCCGTCCGCCAGCCCCTCGATCTCGAAATTCGCCGCCACCTCGGGCAGCGGTAGCCGGCCCAGCGGCTTGCCGTTGAGATCGAACACCCGCACCTGGTTCGGCCCGCCGACGATGTCGCGCACGAACATGCGCGTCTTGCTGAAGTTCAGATCGATATCGTGATTTTCCGCGCCACCCGACAGGATCGCCACATCGCTTTCGGGGACCAGCACCTTGGCGTTCCCGAGGCTAAGCCTGGCGAAGGGCGGCTTCAGCTTCAGGATCCGTCCGTTGGACGTGTTCTTGCGCGAGATAGCGTAGATCGCATCGTCGGGGCCTATGGTCGCGAAGACGACGTCGTCGTCATAGGTGCCGACCTGCACCGGCGCCGCGCCCTGTTTCAGCACATAGAACGCCCAAATATTGCCGTCGCCGCGCTGGACCATCGCCATGATCGACGCACGGTTAAAACGGTTGTCCAGGAAGACTTCCGAAACGCGCTCCAGACCGTCCTTGCCGCCGAGCACCAGCGCATCGGATTTCGGATCGCTGCCGAGCGCATGGAAATAGACCTGCATGTTGAAATGCCGGTCGGCTTCGGGAGCCTCCATGCCGGGATAGCGCGTGTACCAATAGCCCTTACCGTCGGCGGCCCAGGCCATGCTGCCGCCCGCCGTGGGAAACTGCACGCCGGGGATCGGCGTATCGATCTCTTTGCCGGATGCCACGTCATAGATATGCAGCGTGCCGTCCTCGCTGCCGTTCTTGGACAGCGACACGGCGAGCTTCGTACCGTCACCCGACGGCACGAACCAGTCCATCGAGGTCAGGCCCTTGGCGTCGAGCACATTGGGATCGAGCACCACCCTGCGGCTCGCCGGATCGGCGCTCGCATTCAGCGTCACCAGCGAGGGCTGCTGCTTGGCCGGATCGTTGTAATAGGCGAACACCACGCTGCCCCGCGCGGTGAGGTTGGAATAGGACGGCGAGGTCGCGGTGATAAGCCGGGTCAGTTCATTCTTCACGCCTGCGCGGTCAGGCAGCGCGTCGAGATAGGCGCGCGTGCGCGCGTTCTGCATATCGCTCCAGGCTTCCACCTTGGGATCTTTCGCGTCTTCCAGCCAGCGATAGGGATCGGCGACCTTCGTGCCCTGCACAACATCGACAGTGTCGCCGGCCTGCGTGGCCGGTGGTGGTGGAACCGTCACGGCGGCAGCGGCGGCGGTGGCGACAGCGGCCAGCACGGCAAGCGAAAAAGCAGCGGATTTCATGGACGATCCCCTCGAGAGCGGCCGCACGCTATCGGCGGGGGCGTTCCGCCGCAAGGCCGGCGGCTCAAGCCGAATAAGGATCCAGCGCGAGCAGCGCGAAACTGGCTAGCCAATGCTCGCCCATATAGTCGCCGGCGACATGGGGCAGCGCACTTTTCAGGTGCACGTCGATCGCGGCCTCGGCCCGGACGCGCAACGGATCACCCGGCGCCAACCCGTCGACGATCAGCCGCCAGCACCAGGCGCGCGACAGGTTGAGCCCGTCGAGATGGGCGATCTGGCCGTCGCTGCGGTCGGTCACGGTGGCGGGCGTGAACAGCGCCGGTGGCGCGCCCTTGCTTGCGCCCGGCAGATAGCGCGCGAACCAGGCACGGAATTCCACCGCGGGAAGCACGCCGCGCAGGCATGCCGCTTCGATCAGCGTCGGCGACAGGAAATCGGACTGCGACGGCTCGCGCACATCGCATTCCGAATCGCTTTCATACCAGGCTCTCGCGGTCTCGGCGCACAGCGCGGCGAATGACTTATCTCCAACGGCGTTCGCATAGTCGTTTGCCAACAAAAGCGCGAAAGCGGTGTTGGAATGGACGCCGGCACGAACCGGATAGGTCGTGAGCGGCAAGTAGTCGCGAAAGCGCGACACGAACGCATCGGCCAGCGGCCTGAACGTCGCCGCCCAGCGTTTGCCGTCCGGCGCCTCATGCCGCGCCAATTCGCCCTGAAGCATCAGCGTCCACGCCCAGCCATAAGGCCGCTCGAAGCCGCGCGCCGATGGACGCGCGAGATAGGCGACTTCGCCTGAGACTTTCTCCGGCGTGAACTGGTCGTTCAGCAGCGCGTGGATCGCGCCCGCTTCGGGCAGATCCGGAAACCGGCGAACAAGCCGCGCCAGCAGCCAATGGGAATGCACGCAGGAATGCCAGTCGAAACTGCCGAAGAAGATCGGATGCAGCGCGCGTGGACCCTTCACGTCCTCGGACCCGTTCAGCACATGGTCCATCTTGTTCGGCCATTCCCGCGTGACATGGCCGAGCGCGGTCGAGGCGAAATGCGAGGCGAGATCGGCGGTGAGGCGCGCCACGGCGACCCTATTTCTCGTCCATGATCATGTCGTCGGTTATGAACCAGCCACCCGGCTTGCGGACGAGCACTTCCATGTAGTGCGACTTGCGCTGACCGATGGGCTTGCCGGTCGAATCGTCGATCTGGCCCGCGCTGGCCTCTTCGCTCCAGGCCACCGCGACGTCGGGCGTCACGAAATGGATTTCCATCGTAAGCTTGCTGGTGCTCTTGCCGGAGCGATATCCCGGCCTCTGAAATAGCTTAGTCAGAAATTTCTCGATCTGGTCGCGGCCCTGCAGCCGCACACCGAACGGATTTTGCCAGATCGCGTCCGCGGTGTAGACGCTGGCGACCTGTTTCGCATCATATTTGTCGTAACCGTCTTCCACGCGATTGACGACCGCGCGAACGTCGTCGGCCGCGTTCGCGAACGCCGGCAGCGGCAACGTGAAACTGCACAAAATAAGAAGTAGCGCTCGAACTGCGAAATATCTCATTCGGTCCTCCCCATTTGTCAAAACCGGAATACCAAAAAATACATCAGCGCGATATTGCCGGCTAGCAGCGCGATCGCGGTCGGGATCTGCGCCTTGATGACGCCGTTGCGGTCGGGCAGTTCGAGCAGCGCCGCCGGCACGATGTTGAAATTGGCGGCCATCGGCGTCGTCAGCGTGCCGCAATAGCCGGCCAGCATGCCGATGGCGCCCATGATCACCGGATTGCCGTGGAACTGGTGCACGACCAACGGAAAACCGATCGCCGCCGTCATCACCGGGAAGGCGGCAAATGCATTGCCCGTGATCGCGGTGAACAGCGCCATGCCGATGCAATAGGCCGCGACCGCTTCGAACGGCGCGCCCAGTGGGAGATAGCTCGTCGCCACGATTCCCACCGCCTTGCCCACGCCGGCGAGCGCGAACATCGCGCCCAGAGCCGCCAGCATCTGCGGCAGGATCGCGGCCCAGCCGATGGTGTCCGCGAGACGCAATCCTTCCCGAAGCGGGGCAAGCAGCGGCGGTCTCAACCAGATCAGCGCGACCGCGAGCGACAGCAGCACCCCGATGCCGAGAAACACCAGCGTGAGCGCCTTGGGATCGAACAGCACCGCGTTATCGAGGTGAATATTCTTGAAAAACAGCGTGCCGATCAGCGCCACCGCCGGAATGATCAGGATCGGCGCGAACAGCCAGTTGCCATGCCGCTCGGCGCTCGCCAGGCGCTCTTCCGCCGATGTGGTCTCGCCCTCGCCCCGCCTCATCAGCTTTAATCCGCCCAGCACCACCAGCCCCAGAACCAGCACGCCGTTCCATACATCGGCGATATGCGAGCCGAACAGGAAGCTCACGGCGAGCAATCCCCAAAACGCGGCGTTGCCGAAATTCCTGCCGTGCAGGCTGAGCGCCGCATAGGCCGCGAAGAACAGGCCGAAGAGGATATAAAGCTGCTCGTAGCCGATCATTCGTCCACCTCGGGCTTCAACGAGCGCCCGAACAACGCGATGCGCGCGCCGTGGATGACGAACGCCAGGACCGCCGTCGGGATCGCCCACAGCGAGATCGACAGCGGCTGGGCCGTGATGCCGTGCTGCTCCAGGAAACTCTTGATCAGCAGTACCGGGCTCATCGCGAGGAAGATGTCCTCGGCGAAGAACACCCCGACATTCTCCGTCGATGCGGCGAACGCGCGGATGCGATAACGAACGGCATCGCTGATTTTTCCAAACCGCGTTTCCGCAGCGCCTTCCGCCATCGGCGCGATCAGGGGCCGGACCATCTGTGCGTGGCCGCCGGCGGACGCCAGGCCGATTGCCGCCGTGATCTGACGATAGAGGAGATAGACGAGAAGCAGGCGCGCGACGGTGGCGCCGCGCAGTTTCGCGATCAGCAGACGCGCGCGTTGCTG
>DATNNS010000081.1:0-13215 GCA_035601715.1 Rhizomicrobium sp. | reverse complement strand
CGATGCAGGATGCGTCCGCCATGAAGAAGCGCGCGTCGAACCGGCGCGTGCGATTGGGCGGGGTGATGGCGCGGGCGATGAAATCGAGCGTGTCCAGCCGGGGCACGATCCCGTGCGCGAAGAATTTCCGCCAGGCGGGCGAGCGTGTGCGCGGTATCGTGCCGGCGCGCTCGCCGACCAGCACGCCGGTTTCCTCGAACGTCTCGCGGATCGCGGCGAGCGCATAGCCGCGCGCGCCGTTGCCCAGCCGCGCCGCGACATGAGGGCGAAGCGCGCCGCCGGCCGCAATGCGCCCGTCGCCCGCATCTACCCGTCCGCCGGGAAACACGAATTTGTTCGCCATGAACGCCATGCCGCCGTGGCGCTGCCCCATCAGCACGCGCGGGCCCGCGCTCTCGCGGCGCACCAACACGAGCGTCGCGGCATCCTTGGGCCGCAGCCGGTTCTTGACGATCACTTCGTCCGGGTCTTTTCCGAGCATGGCCCGCGTTGTGCCGCCTGCGGCGCGCGGCTGTCAAACGATGTGTGGGATCACAGACCCCGCGAATTCTTGTAGACCTTGCCGTCACGCATCACGAAACGGACTTTCATCAGCTCCGCGATGTCGTCGAGTGGGCTGGCCGCGGTGGCGATCAGATCGGCCGCCTTGCCGGGCGCAAGCGTGCCCAGATTGGCCGCCTGGCCGATATGGTCCGCGGCCGTCACGGTCGCCGCCGTGATCGCCTGCATCGGTGTCATGCCGGCTTTCACCATCAGCTGGAATTCACGCGCGTTCAGGCCGTGCGGCGAGACCGCGCTGTCGGTGCCGAACGCGATCTTGAGGCCGTGGACATGGCCATTGCGCAAGGTGTCCATGATCAGCGGGCCGACCGCGAGCGCCTTGTCGCGGATCGCGGGCGGCAGAAAATCCTGCGTCGTGGCATATTCGGCGACCGTGATGCCGGCGATGGCTGTGGGCACATAGAACACGCCGCGCGCCAGCATCAGCGAAATCACTTCCTCGTCCATGAAGGTGCCGTGCTCGATGCCATCGACGCCGGCCTTGAGCGCGGCCTTCATGCCGTCGGCGCCATGGGCATGCGCGGTGGTCTTGCGCCCGAGCATGCGGGCGGTGGCGACGATAGCCTCGTATTCGTCAGCGAAGAATTGTTGGCCGGTGCCGGTCGCGGTGTCGGTGAGCACGCCGCCGGTGGCGACGAACTTGATGAAATCCGCGCCGCGCGAAACCTGTCGCCGCACCGCCAGCCGGCAACCGTCGGCGCCGTCGCCGCGCCCGGTCGGATCGAACAGCAGGTTGATGTCGTCGCGATAGCCGCAAGTGATGCCATGGCCGCCGGTCGGCGAGATGATCGAGCCGGCGGCGAAAATACGCGGGCCGACGACGTAGCCTTTGGCCACCGCGTTGCGCAGCGCGAAGATCGCGTCGCCGGCGCCGCCGATCTCGCCCAGGTCGCGCACCGTGGTGAAGCCGGCCTCCAGCGTGACGCGGGCATGGCGCGCCGCATGCAGCGCGATGGCCGATGGCGACTCCTCGACGATGTCCATCTTGTGATGCGGACCGAATTCGCCGGTCAGATGCACATGGCAATCGATCAATCCGGGCAGCACGAACCGGTCGGAGAGATCGATCAGTTCGTCGCCGGATTTCGGCGCCGTGAATCCGGCCGCGATGGAGGCGACGCGGCCGTTTTCGATGACGATGGTCTGTTTGGCGCGGGGTTCCTGGCCCGGCACCGCGAGCAGCATTCCGGCATGGACGAGCGTGGTCATGTCAAACCGCTCCCGCGCGCTGGGCGAAATACCAGGCGCGCTCGGCCAGCGGGCGCACGCCGGCCGCGTTCTGCGCCGCATTGGCGTTGGCCGCCGTGCCGTCGCGCACGCGCCCGACAATGCCCTGAAGGATGCCGGCCAGCCGGAAGAAATTGTAGGCCGCGTAATAGTCCATGTTCGGCGCCGTCGCGCGGTCGGTGCGGCGGCAATAGGCGGCCGTGTAGTTCTCCATCGTGGGGATGCCAAGCGCGGCGAAGTCCGCGCCGAGCAGGCTGCCGCCGCTCGAGACGCCGCCCGGCATCTGCCACTGCATGAGGTGATAGGTGAAATCGGCCATCGGATCGCCGATGGTGCAAAGCTCCCAATCGAGGACCGCGATCACTTTCGGCTCGGTCGGATGCAGGATCATGTTGTCCAGCCGGTAGTCGCCATGGACGATGGAATCGCGCGCATCGGTGGGCAGATGCTGCGGCAGCCATTCGATCAGCCGGTTCATTTCCGGAATCGTTTCGGTTTCGGAAAGCTGGTACTGCTTGGTCCAGCGCGACACCTGGCGTCCGACATAATTGCCGGGCTTGCCATAATCCTGAAGGCCGAGCTTCTCCCAATCCATGTTGTGCAGCCGCGCGAACGTCTCGTTCATCGCGTCGTAGATCTGACCGCGCTGCTTGGGCGTCTGGTCGGGCAGCATCGGCCCCCAATAGATGCGCCCGTCCACGCAATCCATCACATAGAACATGGTGCCGATGACGCTCTCGTCCTCGCACAGCAGGTAAGGCTTGGCGACGGGAAAGCCGGTGGGGTGAAGGGCGGCGATGATCCGGTATTCGCGGTCCACCGCATGCGCCGACGGGAGCAGCTTGCCCGGCGGCTTGCGGCGCAGCACGTAATTGCGGTTGGGGGTGATCAGCTTGTAGGTCGGATTGGATTGCCCGCCCTTGAACTGGCGCACGTCCATCGGCGTCTGGAATCCGGGAATGCGCTCGGCGAGATAGGCCTCGAGCTTTCTCTCGTCGAACTGGTAGCGTTCGGCCACTTCCTTGGTGCCCGAGAACTTCTCCTGCCGGTCGTCCACCTCGGCCATGGCGCGCTCCTGAAACCCTCCGCGCCATTGTTGGACGGGCCGGGGCTCCAGCACAAGCGCGGCAATCGCGGGCTAGGCGGCTGTCTGTTCGAACGCGGCCGCCAGCTCGCGGATGGCCTGGCGGACCAGTTCGGCCTCTTCGGCCTTGAAATCTTTTGCCGGATCGTGTGGGGCGCCTTCAATCGCCTCGCGCGTGAGCTTCAGCGCCGGCATGGTCGCCATTGGGCGCATGTCCAGCCCCTCCGTCACCTGCCGCAGCTGGGCCGCGCATTTGCCGCCGCCGTGGCCGCCATAGGTGACGATCACGATGGGCTTGCCCTCCCATTCCTTGTGAAGGTGATCGAGCGCGTTTTTCAGGACGGCGGGATAGCCCCAATTATACTGGGGTGTGACGAACACGAAGGCGCCGGCCGCCGCGATCTTGCGGCTCCAGGCGCGGGTATGCCGCCGGGTGTAATTGCCGCGCGCCGGGATGTCCGGCTCGTCGTCCATCGGCAGCCGCCAGTCTGCCAGATCCACCAGCTCGTATTTCAGGGTACTGGAGGCCTTCGCGATGCCGATCACCCACTGTGCGATCTGCGGGCAGCGCCGCCCCGGACGCACGCTGCCCATCACGACAAGGACCGTGGCGGGGGCGGTTGAACCCCGGAATAATGCGTGTATCATACATGCATTATAGGAACGGCGGGTTCGGAAGTAAAGCATGCACGATACACATAAATACGATGCCCTCACGCTGGCGCTGATCGATCTGGTGGGGATGCTCAACAGTCCGCGGCAGGACGACATCTTGCTGGCGGAAGCCGGCGCCGTGCTCGACCGGGCCTTGTTCCCGCTGCTGGTGCGGATCGGCGCGTCGAACGTGTTGAACGTGGCCGACCTGGCAGAGCAGGTGGGGCGCGATCATTCGACCGTCAGCCGCCAGACGGCGAAACTGGAGGCACTCGGCCTGATCCGGCGCCGGGCGGGCAAGGCGGATGGACGTGCGCGCGAGGCCGTCATCACCGCGAAAGGCCGGCGGCTCGTGCAGGCCATCACCAAGGCGCGGCGACGTTTGTTTGACAGGCTGCTGGCCGGCTGGAGCGTCGCGGATGTGCAAGCCCTGGCGCGCCTGAACCGCAAGCTCGCCGAGGCCATGCGCAATGCGCGGGATTCAAGCCAGAGCGGCAGGCGCTAGTAGCGAAGCTCCGCCGGCGGACCCATCACGATCGGCTCGGTCGGAAGCGCGGTGCATTTGCGGATGGCATCCTGCAGCGCGGCCTGCGCTTGTTCGATGTCGCGCGCCGCCATGGCCGGCGCCATCGCGTTGTTGAGGAAGATCTTGCGGACGAAATGGCCGGGCGGCCCGGGCAGCGCGAGGAACGCCCTGTATCCGGCCTCGATCAGGGCCGCGATATAGTTCAGCAGTTCGCCCGTCATGCTGTCGCCGAGCGGTCCCAGCAGAATGAGATCGGCCGCGGGTCCCGCTTCGGTGGGCGCATGAAGCTGCACGAGGATGTTCGAGCGGTCCGGGCGCCAGGCGTCGCTCAGATTGTCGAACAGCCGCCAGCCGCAGAAGAAATCGCGGCAAATCGTCGGCCAGTTCTCATGGATGGTGCAGCCGCCTTTCCAGTGGCCGCACAGCACATTGGGGAGCTTCACGATTTCGGTCGTGTTGACGGTCAGATAGCGGCAGCAGGCGTTGCATTCGCCGCATTGCCGGTTTGGAACCGGACGTAAGCCCAATTCTTTCATGGCGAAAGCATATTCGCGCTTGCAACGGCGGTCGAGGCCGCGTTACCGCCCGATCGCCCGCCAGCCGATATCCCTGCGGCAAAAGCCCTGCGGCCAGTCGATCAGATCCACCGCCCGATAGGCGCGCGACTGCGCCTGCGCCACGTCGCGGCCCAGCGCGGTGACATTGAGGACCCGGCCGCCCACCGCCAGCAGCTTGCCGTCGCGCCGCGCGGTGCCGGCGTGGAAAATCTGCACGCCCTCGATGGCCGCCGCCGCGTCGAGATTGCGGATTTCCGAGCCCTTCTCATGGGCGCCGGGATAGCCCTTCGTCGCCATCACCACCGTCAGCGCCGCCTCGTCGCGCCAGCGCATATCGAGATTGTGGAGCTGGCGGTCGCGCGCGGCGATCAGCGCCGTCAGCAAATCCGATTTCAGCCGCGGCATCAGCACCTGGCATTCCGGATCGCCGAAGCGGCAATTGTATTCGACCAGCTTGGGCCCTTGGCGCGTGATCATCAGCCCGAGATACATCACGCCCATATAGGGCAGGCCTTTTTCGCGCAACGCCGCGGCGGTCGGCTTGATGAACTTTTCCATCGCGACCAGTTCCATCGTCGGCGACAGCACCGGCGCGGGCGAATAGGCGCCCATGCCGCCGGTGTTCGGTCCCTCGTCGCCGTCGAGCGCCCGCTTGTGGTCCTGCGCCCCGGCCAGCGGAATGACCGTCTCGCCGTCGCTGAGCGCGAAGAAGCTCGCTTCCTCGCCCTCCATGAATTCCTCGATGACGACCTCATGGCCGCTGTCGCCGAAGCCGCCGCCGAACATGAAGTCGATCGCCTTGGCGGCGTCGGCGCCGCTCTCCGCGATGATGACGCCTTTGCCCAGCGCCAACCCGTCCGCCTTGACGACGACAGGAAGATCCAGCGTCTCGGCGAACGCCTTGGCCGCCGCAGGCTCGCGGAAGCGCCGATACGCCGCCGTCGGAATGCCGATCTCGCGGCAAAGGTCCTTCACGAAGCCCTTGGAGCCTTCGAGGATCGCCGCCGCCTTGCTCGGCCCCGAGGCGCGGATGCCGGCCGCCTCGAAACGGTCCCACAACCCGCCGACGAGCTGCGCATCGGCAGCGATCACCGCGAAGTCGATTTTCTTGTCCAGTGCAAACGCGACCAGCCGGTCGAAATCCGTGGCCGGGATCGCCACGCACTCCGCCACCTCCGCGATCCCCGCATTGCCGGGTGCGCAATAAAGCTTGGTCAGCAACGGGCTCGCCGCCAGCGCCCAGGCCAGCGCATGCTCTCTGCCGCCGGAACCTACGAGAAGGACGTTCAAGATTCGCTCCACCAAGGCTCCACGTGCTGTATCATCGCCCGAGTCATGAGTGAAGCTGCCATCACCCCGCGGGCCAATCTGCCCGAATACAGCGTCAGCGAGATCGCGTCGGCGCTCAAGCGCACCGTCGAGGATGCGTTCCCCTTCGTGCGGGTACGCGGCGAAATCAGCGGGTTGAAATTCGCGACCTCCGGACACGTCTATTTCGACCTGAAGGACGACAAGGCGGTCCTCAACGCCATCATCTGGAAGCAGACCGCGCGGCTGCTGAAGCTGCGGCCGGAACAAGGGCTGGAAGTCGTGTGCACCGGACGCGTCACCACCTATCCCGGCTCCTCGCGCTACCAGATCGTCGTCGAGCAGATCGAGCTGGCGGGCGCAGGCGCGCTGATGGCGATGCTGGAGGAGCGCAAGAAGAAGCTCGCCGCCGAAGGCCTGTTCGCCGCCGAGCGCAAGAAGCCGTTGCCGTTCCTGCCCGACGTCATCGGCGTCATCACTTCGCCGACGGGGGCGGTGATCCGCGACATCATGCACCGCCTCAACGCGCGCTTCCCGCGCCGCGTGCTGCTATGGGCCGTCGCGGTGCAGGGCGAGCGTGCGGCCGGCGAGGTCGCCGCCGCCATCCGCGGCTTCAATGCACTCGTGGCGGGCGGCGCCGTGCCGCGGCCCGACCTGATCATCGTCGCGCGCGGCGGCGGCTCGATCGAAGACCTGATGGCGTTCAATGAGGAAAGCGTGGTACGCGCCGCAGCCGCGAGCGCGATCCCGCTGATCTCGGCGGTCGGCCACGAGACCGACACCACGCTGATCGATTTCGCTTCCGACCGCCGCGCGCCGACGCCCACCGCCGCCGCCGAGATGGCCGTGCCGGTGCGCGTGGAGTTGATATCGCAGACGCTGGATTTCGCCCGCCGTTCGCTCGGCGCCTTCATGCGCGCCATGACGCAGCGGCGCACGCATCTGCAGGCGCTCGCCCGCGTGCTGCCGCGCGCCGACCAGCTGTTCGCCGCGCCGCGCCAGCGCTTCGATTACGTTTCGGAAAGGTTGGGCCATGCGCTGCGCCGCAACCTGCAGGAACACCGCCGCAGTTTCGTCGAGACGGCGACCTTGCTGCGCCCCAAAGCCATCGCCGGCCAGATCGCCGCCGGCCGCGAGCGCGCGGCCGCGCTCGGCCAGCGCCTCGCCCGTGCCCAGACTGCGCGGCTGGCGCAGGATCGCAGGCACCTGGAAGCGCTCGCCCGCGTCCTCGATGGTGTCAGCTATGTGGGCGTGCTGGAGCGGGGCTTTGTCCTGGTGCGCGGCGCCGACGGCCATGTCCGCCGCCGCGCCGCGTCGGTCGCATCGGGGGAGACCCTGTCGCTGTCCTTCGCCGACGGCGCGCGCGAGGTGGTCGCCGGCGGCACGCCCAAGCCGCGCGCCACCAAACCGAAACCGGGGCAGGGCGATCTTTTTTGAACCCTCTCCCCAAACGCGCGCGAGGGAGTAAAGTGATGCCATGAACAAGATGGACCGCGACATCCGCCCCGACGGCCTCGCCGATGTCGAATATCTCGACGGCGAGTACCGCGTCGTCAAGCCCGGCGCCTTCGTGATGTGCGCGGTGACAGCAGCGCATATTCCGCTGGAAGCGTTGCGCTACTGGAGCGTCGACCTGCAGGAGGCTTATGTGTCGCCGGAGATCGCGACCAAGCGTTTCCAGGAAACCGGACGGACGCCGAAGTGATTTCCGACATGATGGGGCGCCGCTTGTTTCTCGCCGGTTCGGCGGCGCTGACCGTCCTGCCGCGTATCGCCTTCGCGCAAGGCGCGCGCACCACGCTGGGCGGATCGACGATGCAAGGTGGGCTCGCGGTCGGCAAGACCGAGCCCGGTGCGGCGATCACGGTCGACGCAAAGCCGGTGCGTGTCTCGTCCCGGGGCGATTTCGCGTTCGGATTCGCCTACGACCAGAAAACGCCGTCCATCGTCGCGGCGCGCTATGCGGACGGCACGACGGAAACGCACGACGTGACGCCCACGGCGCGGCAATATGAAACCCAGAGCGTCAACCAGCTGCCGCAGAAATTCGTCACGCCTCCGCCCGAGGACGAAGCGCGCGTCCATCGCGAGCATGAGCGGCTGGCGCAGGCGCGGCTTGTGGACTCCGACATGGACTGGTTCGCCGAGCCGCTCGACTGGCCGGCGAAGGGAATCATCTCCGGCGTGTTCGGTTCGCAGCGCATCCTCAACGGCGTGCCGTCGGCGCCGCATTTCGGCGTCGATATCGCGGGCGGGCAAGGTGCGCCCATCCACGCGCCGGCCAATGCGACCGTGCTGATGGCGGAAGATTTTTTCCTCGAGGGCGGCTTCACGCTTCTCGATCACGGCCACGGCGTGTTCACCGAATACCTGCACCAGAGCAAGTTCCTGGTGAAGCCGGGCGATAGCGTCGCGCGCGGCCAGCCGATCGGCGAGATCGGCATGTCCGGCCGCGCCACCGGTCCGCATCTGCATTGGGCGATGAACTGGTTTCAGGTCCGGCTCGACCCTTCGCTCTCCACCGCGACGCCCGCGCCGCCCAAGGCCTGAGCGCGTTTCGACCACACCCGGTCGCCTTCTTTCGGCCAGCGGCGATGAATCCATAGCCATTGCGACGGCCGCTCGCGCACCAGCGCCTCGATCGCGGCGGTGATCTTCATCGTCAGCTCGTGGATGTCGCGGTCGTGGTCGGCGGTGGCAGCGAACTCCACCGGCGGGTAGATCTTCATGCGGAAATGCGCGCCGCCGATGCGCTCGTTGGACGCCGGCAGCACGACGGTGCCGAGTTTCAGCGCCAGCGCCGCCGGCGCGGGCGTCGTCATCGCGTCGCGGCCGAAGAATGGCGCGGGCAATCCTTCGTTGGTCTTCTGGTCGGCGAGCAGCAGAATGCATTTGCCGGCGCGCAGCATGGTGAAGATGCGCTTTGTGCCCTGCACGCCCTTGGCGATCTGGTCCTTGGGGCCGTTGCCCATGCGCTGACGCACCAGCCAGCGGTCGATATAGGGATTGTTGACCGGGCGGTAGACCTCGCCGCACTCGTAGTGGAGCTGCTCGGCGGTCGCCGGCATCATTTCCCAATTGGCGAAGTGGCCGGAGACGAAGATCACGCCCTTGCCGCTGGCGATGGCGGCTTCGGCGTATTGCGTGCCGGTGACTTCTAGCCGTGCGTCCGGCCCGTGGATCGAGAATTTCTGCAGATGAGCGTATTCGGCAATCGTGCGCCCGAGATTGTCCCACATCTCCAGCACGATCGCCTCGCGCTCGGCCTCGCTCTTCTGCGGATAGGCGGCGGCGAGATTGGCGCGGGCGCGGTTGCTGATCGACGTGCGCGAGAAGACGTTGCGTCCGAGCCAGCCGCCCAGCGCCGACGCCGCGTCGATGGAGAACAGCGCGAAGAATCCGATCATGGTAAAAAAGCCGGCGGCTTCCGCACCGTAGCGGAGCTTCTCGCCGAACGTCAGAGTGGGAACGGGCGCCGATTTGCCTGCCATGGGTGCGCGCTATCGTGCAGCGACAATCCTGTCAAGCAGGCGGGCGAATGCGTGTGCGTCGTCGAACGCGGCGCGCACGGGCAGGAAGTGGACGTCGTCGCGCTCGGCCGGCGTCAGTCGCACGAAATCCTTTTCGGTGGTGACGAGCAGGGCGCCGCGCGCCTTGGCTTTCAGCCGCGCGATTTCCGAGGCGCTGTAAACGTGGTGATCGGGAAAGCCGCGCGCTTCGATCAGCTCGGCGCCCAACGCGCGCAAGGTCTCGAAGAATTTCTCCGGCCGGCCGATGCCGGCGAAAGCCACCACGCGCGCGCCTTTTAGCCCCAGCACGTCCGCCGGCACCAGCCGCGCGCGCAGGAGGGGTCCGGAATAGCCCTTCAGGTCGGGCGCGCCATCGCCGACCAGCACGACCGCGTCGGCGCGCGCCAGCCCTTGCGCGACCGGCTCGCGCAGCGGACCCGCGGGAAGGACGCGCCCATTGCCGAAGCCGGTCTCCGCGTCGATCACGACGATGGAGATATCCTTCACCAGCGCGAAATTCTGGTGTCCGTCGTCCATCACGATCGCATCGGCGCCTGAATTATCGGCGAGTTCGGCGCCCGCTCTGCGGTCGCGCGCGACGATGACCGGCGCGGCCGCCGCCAGCATCAAGGGCTCGTCGCCGGCATCTTGCGCGGTGTCGCGTGCCGGATCGATCAGCGCCGGGCCGCGCATCCGCCCGCCATAGCCGCGCGACAGGATGAACGGGTTTCCGCCGCGCTCCTTCAGCGCGCGCGCGATGGCGCTGGCGACGGGCGTCTTGCCGCTGCCGCCCGCCGTGAGATTGCCGACGCAGACGACGCGCGCTTTGGCGCGATGGGCATGGGCGTGATCGCGCTTCCAGGCGACGCTGGCGCCATAAGCCCAGCCGACAGGCGCCAGAACCGCGATCGCGAGCCGCGCGGTGTGGTCAGGCGCGTTCCAGAATTCAGGCGTGCGCATGGGACAACAAATCCTCGATCGCCGCGCGGGTTTTTTCCATCGCGCCGCCGAGCGTCTGCGCGCCGCGCGCGGCCGCTTCGCCCATGCTGCGGGCGGCGCTCGGATCGGCGAGCAGGTCGCCGGCGAGCGCCACGATCTCGACGCAGGATTGCACCCGTCCGGCGCCCTGGGCGGCGAATATCGCATCATAGGCCGTCGTGAAATTTTGCGTATGCGGGCCGGCGAGCACGGCGCAGTCGAGGCGCGCGGGCTCCAGCGGGTTCTGTCCGCCATGCGACACCAGGCTGCCGCCGATGAAGGCGAAAGACGCCGCGCGATAGAACAGGCCAAGCTCGCCCATCGTGTCGGCGATGTAGATTGCGGTCTCCGCCGCCGGCTCGCGGCCTTCGCTGCGGCGCTGCGTCGGGCGCGTGCCGCACAGCATCGCGATTTCCGCGCCGCGTTCGGGATGGCGCGGCACGATGATCGTCAGCAGGTCCGGATGCGCGCGCCTGAGCGCGTCATGCGCCGGAAGGATGGTTTCATCCTCGCCGGGATGCGTGCTGGCCGCGAGCAGGACCGGCCGGTTGCCGATGGCAGCGCGCAATGCGGCGAGCTTGCCGGCGTCGGCCGCCAGCGGCGGCGCGTCGGCCTTCAGATTGCCGCTGACGCGGACATCGCGCGCCCCCAGCTTGCGCAGACGCTGGGCCGTCTCGTCGTCTTGCGCCAGGCACAGGTCGAACAATCCCAGAATCGCCGCCGCCGTGCGCGGCGCATAGTGCCAGCCGTCGAACGAACGCTCAGACATGCGCCCGTTGACGATCGCGAGCTTGATGCCGAGCGCATGCGATTGCGCCAGCGTGTTCGGCCAGATTTCGGAGTCCACGAACAGGCCGACATCCGGTTTCCAGTGATTGAGGAAGCGCGAGACGGCGGCGGGCGTGTCGAACGGCGCGTATTGGTGAAACGCGCCCGGCGGCAGGCGCTCGCGCATCATTTGGGCCGATGTCAGCGTGCCGCTCGTCACCAGCACGGCGCGGCCCGGCACTTTGAGTAATTCGCCGATCAGCGGCAGCGCCGACAGGCATTCGCCGACGCTGGCGCCGTGTATCCAGATCAGCCGTCCGCCGGGGCGCGCGAGGCTTGCGTGCCCGAACTTCTCCTGGAAGCGTGCGCTGTCTTCCTTGCCCTGTTTCAGCCGCCGCTGCAGCAGCAGCGGGATCGCAGGCGCGAGCGCCATCGTCGCATAGCGATAGGCGGTGAGGCCGAGCGCCATGCCGTCACCCTTGCGCGGCGACGGGTTCGGGATCGTCGAGATTGTGCTGGTAGAGCCGCGCATATAGTCCGCCGCGCGCGAGCAACTCGCCATGCGTCCCCGCTTCCACCACGCGGCCGCGCTCGAGCACATAGATGCGGTCGGCATCGAGGACGGTGGAAAGGCGATGAGCGATCACGATGGTGGTGCGGCCGGTCATCAGATGGGTGAGCGCCTCCTGCACCTGGCGCTCGCTTTCGCTGTCGAGCGCGGAGGTCGCCTCGTCGAGCAGCAGGATCGGCGCGTCGCGCAGCATGGCGCGGGCGATGGCGATGCGCTGCCGCTGGCCGCCGGAAAGCTTCAGCCCGCCTTCGCCGACGCGGGCGTCGTAGCCGTCGGGTTCGGCAATGATGAAGTCGTGCGCCGCCGCCGCCTGCGCCGCTTCGATGATCTCTTCACGCGTCGCATCCTGGCGGCCGAGCGCGATATTCTCGGCGATGGTCTCGTCGAACAGGAACGGATCCTGCGTCACCAGTGCGATATGGTCGCGCAGGGAGGCCAGCGTGACATTGCCGATATTCTGCCCGTCGATGGTGATCGCGCCGTTGTCGATGTCGTGGAAGCGCAGGAGCAGGTTGAACACCGTGGTCTTGCCCGCGCCCGACGGGCCGACGAGGGCGATCTTCTGTCCGGGCCGGATGTCGAGCGAAACGGCGTCCAGCGCGGGCGCTTCGGCGCGATAGCCGAAGGTGACGCGGTCGAAGCGCACGCCGCCGCCCTTGGGCGCGATGGCGAGCCGCTTGGCGCCGGGGCGGTCGGTGATCCCGGGCTTGGCGTCGATCACCGCGAAGATGCGGTTGGCGGCCGACAGGCCTTCGGCGGAGATCGTGACGAGCTGGCTCAGGTTGCGCACCGGCTGCTGCGCCAGCAGCATCGCGGCGATGAAGGCGCCGAACTGGTTGATCGAAAGCTGGCCATGAATACCCTGCCACCCCGCGATGGCAAAAGTGATCGCGGCGGCAACGCCGCCAATGATGTCGGTCGACGGGACGGCTGCGGAGCGCGCGCGCACCGCCTTGAGCAGATATTTCAGCCGATGCGCGACGCGCGCATCCGCCAGCGAGATCGCGTGATCCTCGAGATTGTAAGCCTTGATGATGCGCCGGCCGGCTAGCGCCTCGCTCAGCGCCTTGGACAGCGTGCCGGTCGCCTCCATGCCGCGCGTCGAGGAGCGGCGCAGCGATCGCCCCAGCCGTTCGGTCACCCAGGCGACGGGCGGCAGGAGCACCAGTGAGATCAGCGTCAGCACCCAGTCCTGCAGCAACATCACGGCCAGCATCGCGAGCAGGGTCGCGACCTCGCGGCCCAGCCCCGCGACGCCGCGCGTGATGGCGTTGCGCAGCAGCGACGCGTCGTAGAGGAATTTCGAGATCATCTCGCTGGAGTGCTCGGCATTGAGCGCGCCGATGTCGAGGCGGATCTGGCTGCGGAACATGGCGCGCTGCACCGCCGAGACGATGCGCTCGGCGATGGTGTTGATGATCGACTGCTCGCCGAAGCTGGAGATCGCGCGCACAATGATGATGCCCATGATC
>DATNNS010000080.1:0-8900 GCA_035601715.1 Rhizomicrobium sp. | reverse complement strand
ACCTTCCGGGCATAAAGGTCGGCGACAAGCGCAGCTATCAGATGGATCCCGCCAATGGCGATGAAGCGCTGCGGGAAGTGGCGCTGGATCTTCAGGAAGGCGCCGACATGGTGATGGTCAAGCCGGGCATGCCGTATTTGGACGTGGTGCGCCGCGTGAAGGACGAATTCGGCATGCCGACCTTCGCCTATCAGGTGTCGGGCGAATATTCGATGCTGATGGGCGCCATCGAGCGCGGCTGGTTCGAGCGCGACCGCGTCATCCTCGAGAGCCTGATCGCCTTCAAGCGCGCCGGCGCGAACGGCATATTGACCTACTTCGCGCGCGACGCCGCGAAACTGCTGCGCGGCTGATCGTTTTTGCGATTTTGAAGGTCGCGCAAGACGCATCTCGAGTCCCCACTGAATCGCCTTTCTTGAAAAATGCGCCGGACGGAGTCCGGGCGGCGACGGAATCGTGTTTTTTCGCGATGTGCGTGTCGGTGTGCGCCCGCGGGCGCTACAGGAACGGCTTTGTCATGTGAATCTCCACGCGCCAAAACGCCAAACGGCCCACGCGTTTCCGCCGGGCCGCTGCGATCTGGACATAATTTCCGAGAGTTTTGCGAGTCTAGTGCAGGAGCGTTGCGCTGTCAAGCAAAGCGCGGGATTCTAATTTGATTTTGAGTCTTCGCGAGACAGCACACAAACAACGTGCCCGCGCCCGTCGGCGCGCATCCGGATCAAGGCTCGGGTGTCATCTGTACGCACTTCCCAAAATCCATTTTTCAATTCGGCAATAAGCTTGCTCGGCAATGCCGCGCTAGGACCACATGCCTGATGCGCAATCTGAATTGCGACGCTCGCGCTGGAAACGGGAGACCCGAATTTGGGAGGGTTACCAGGAGGCCAAAGAATTGCCGTAACCGTAACCACGGACAGTGCCAGCACGCTCATTTCGCCCCCCTTTGCTCCGCCACGATAGCCGCTCCCACTACTTCTACTGGACCTTTGATCGGCGACTATGATGCACGGTTCAGCATACGTCACCCCTGCCATGGCGGCGGGCGTTTCTGATAGGATGTGCCCGCTAGAGGAATTGTCGGAGCAACCATCGCAGTGAATCAGTTGCAAATATTCGGGCTTACATTAATTGCGCTTACAGTCGCGCAGACCACCCACGCGCAAAGCCAGATTCGCCCACTATTCGACGCTTTCACGACGTTCTGCGTCGATACGAGAGCAGAGCCGGGCGCAGCAAGGGTCGCGGTGGAGGCAGCGGGCGGTAAGCCGCACACACCACCGGGCGGCGCGGCTAGCATCTTGAAGGGGGCGGTCTCTATGACATTCACTTCATGGGACGTCACAGTGGATGGCCACAAGATGTTGGTTACCACGGGAACAGCGTATGCCTCCCGACAGTCGAAAACCGCTCAAGACCTCGATGATTGCAACATTTTCAGTGGATCAAATGAGGATGCCAGTATCGAAGCAATTCGTGGTTGGGTTGACGTTCAGCCTCTGTGGACTGACACGGCTCCGCATGACAACAAACTGGCGCCTGACTTCGCGCTCTATGAATACGCGTTTCAGCGCGATGGTCGAGAATGGAGCTTGTTCCTCGGGAGAGACCCCACCAGCGGCTCGTTGCAATTGACCGTCGTTCTGCCGAGATCGCCACCCAATTCAAATTAGGACACTACCCAAGCGCGGAAAAATCCAAACGAAAACCGTGTCGTCAGTTCATATCGAAAAAATCTGTCATTCCCGGCCGAGCGAAGCGCAGCGCAGCGAGGGGAAGGGAACCCAGGTACTTACCCACCGTCAGTGCGTGAGCATCTGGGTCCCCTTCCCTCGCGCGAAGGCGCGCTCGCCGGGGATGACTAATTGTGTTTGGGAAATGAAGACAGGATACCTGCGAGCCAATCTGCGCCGTACGAAAATCCCTACTCCCCTCTCCTTGCAAACAAGCTCCTGAGCAAGATCTGCGCGCGCGACGGCAGCACGTCGAGGCCGGCGCGGCGTTGGCCGAGGTCGATGACGTCTTCGAGGATCAGCATCGCGAGGCCATGCACCGCCGCCCATACCGCGAGGCCGAGCGCCATGTCGTTCAGCGCGGCGCCGATTTCGCTGCCGATGGCGTCGGCGGCCTGCGACAGCGCGGGGAAATCGTGGCGGTTGGGCAGTTGGGGGCCGAACATCAGCCGCGCCAGTGCCGGACGCGTGGCGACGAAGCGCATATAGGCGGCGCCGATGGCGGCGATGCGGTCGGCTTCCTGTGCGGGCGCGGCCGCGGCGGCCACGATGCCCGCGTTCAATTCGGCGAAGCCTTCCGTCGCCAGTTCCACCAGCAGCGCTTCGTTGTTGGGGAAATGGCGATAAGGCGCCGTGTGGCTCACGCCGGCGCGGCGCGCCACCGCGCGCAGGCTGAATTCGCCGATGCCGTCCTTTTCCAGCACCGCGCGCGCCGCATCGAGCAGCGCGTTGCGCAGATCGCCGTGATGATAGGTCTTGGCCGCTTTCGTCACGTCTCGTGCGCTTCCAGCCGCGCGAACAGGCTCGACGTGTCCCAGCGCTTGCCGCCCATCTTCTCGACTTCGGCATAGAACTGGTCGACCAGCGCGGTCACCGGCAGGGACGATCCGTTGCGCCTCGCCTCTTCCAGCACGATGGCGAGATCCTTGCGCATCCATTCCACTGCGAAACCGTGCGTGAAATGGCCTTCGAGCATGGTCTTGTGGCGGTTCTCCATCTGCCAGGACTGCGCGGCGCCCTTGGAGATCACGTCGATCACGGCGAGCGGGTCGAGATCGGCATGGCGCGCGAAGCTCAATCCTTCCGCCAGCGCCTGCACCAGCCCGGCGATGCAGATCTGGTTGACCATCTTGGTGAGCTGCCCCGCGCCCGCCTCGCCCATGCGCCGGCATTGCTTGGCATAGACCGCCATCACCGGCTCTGCCTTGGCGTAAGCCCCCTGCCCGCCGCCGCACATGATGGTGAGCTGGCCGTTCCTGGCGCCCTGCTCGCCGCCGGAGACGGGCGCATCGACGAAATGAAAGCCCCGCTGATGGGCGGCTTCGGCGAGTTCGCGCGCGATGCCGGCGGAGGCCGTGGTGTGATCGATGAAGACCGCGTCGCGCTTCATCGTCGCGAAAGCGCCGTGACGGCCGAGCGTGACCTCGCGCAAATCCGCGTCGCGGCCGACGCAGCCCAGCACCGCATCCATGTTCGCGGCCGCTTCGGCCGGCGTCGCGACGGCGCGACCGCCATATTCCTTCACCCAGGCGGCGGCGCGCGCGGCGGTGCGGTTGTAGACGGTGACGTTGTGGCCGGCGCGGGCCAGATGTCCGGCCATGGGATAGCCCATGACGCCCAGACCGATGAAAGCAACCTGCAGGGGCATTTCCCTCTCCGATTCGGAAAAATGCAGGCTACTCCATCACCTCCAGTTCGACCTTGGCGGTCGGCGGAGCCATGGGCGGCCGGCGCATCAGGAATATCACAACCAGCGCCGGCGCACAGACGAACAGCATGAACATGAAGTCGTTGGAATAGGCCTGCACCGCGGCGTTGTAGTCCACCACCTGGTCGATCTGGGCGGCGCCGAACGGCAGCATCGGGTTCCACATCAGGCTCGGCGCGTTCACCGTCAGCGCGCGGTTGAACATGTTGACGTGACCGGCGAGCTGGGCGTGGATCGTCTGCATGCTGCTGGCGAGATAGGTGGTGGTGACGGAGACGCCGAGTGCGCTGCCGACGTTGCGCACGAGATTGATGACGGCGGAGCCGTCGGTGCGATACATCGCCGGCAAGGTGGCGAAGGAGACCAGATTCATGGGAACGAACACCAGTCCCATGCCGATTCCCTGGATGAATGTCGTGGTGATGAGCGAGGTGTCGTCGATGGCCGGCGTCCAGCCCGCCATCTCCCACATCGACCACAGGATCAGCGACGTGCCGATCGTCATGACGTAGCGCGGGTCGAAGCGCAGCGCGAGCCGGCCGGCGAACAGCATCGCGAACATCGTGCCGACGCCGCGCGGCGCCATCAGCCAGCCGGTTTCCGTGACGGTGTGGCCGCCGAGCTGCTGGAGATAGGGCGGCAGCAGCGCCGAACTCGCCAGCATGACGATGCCGAGCATGAACATCAGCGCCAGTCCCGACGCGAAATTGCGGTCCGCGAACATCGCGCGCGGGATGAACGGCTCTTTCACCGTCAGGATGTGGACCGTGAACAGGTAGAGGCCGAGGCCCGCGACAATCGCCTCGATGATGATCTCCGACGAGCTGAACCAGTCCTTGTCGCTGCCGCGGTCGAACAGCAGCTGCAGCGCGCCGAGCCCCATCGCGAGCACGGCGAAACCCGTCCAGTCGAAGCGCAGCGTGCCGTCGCGGTGGGTATCGCGCAGAAACAGCCAGATGCCCGTCACCGACGCGATGCCGAACGGCAGGTTGACGTAGAACACCCAGCGCCAGTTGTATTCGTCGGTGAGCCAGCCGCCGAGCGTCGGGCCCAGGATCGGTCCCACCATCACGCCCATGCCCCAGATCGCCATGACCGAGCCGCGCTTCGCGGGCGGATAGAGGTCGAGCATGATCGATTGCGACAACGGCGACAGCGCCGCGCCGAACGCGCCCTGCAACAGCCGGCACAGGATCATCTGATCCAGGGTCTGCGCCGCGCCGCACAGCATCGAGGTGATGGTGAAGCCCGCGAGCGTGACGATCGCGAGGTTCTTGCGCCCGAAGCGCGAGGCCAGCCAGCCGACCGGCGCGGTCATGATGGCGGCGGCCACGATATAGGACGTCAGCACCCAGGTGATCTGATCGCGCGAGGCCTGCAGGTCGCCCTGCATGTGCGGCAGCGCGACATTGGCGATGGTGGAGTCGAGGGCCTGCATCAGCGTGCCGGCCATCGAGCACAGCATCACGATGGTGAGCTCGAATCGGCTTTCGTAAGCGTCGGCGGAATGGCCGAGGGCGGCGCGCGTCATCTCGCTTTAGCTGCCGAACAGCATCCGCCACCAGCGGCGATGGCCGGTGTCGATCTCGACATCGGCGCTCATGCCCGCGCGCAGTTCCGGATCGCCGGGCTGGCGGTCGATCGCGATGCGGGTCGGGATGCGCTGCTGAACCTTGACCCAGTTGCCGCTCGCGTTCTCGGCCGGCAGCACGGAGAACGCCGAGCCGGTCGCCGCGCTCACCGACTGCACATGGCCGTGCCAGGTGCGGTCCGGATAGGTGTCGATGTCGATCTCGACGGGATCGCCGTTCTTGACGCGGGTCAGATCGGTTTCCTTCATCTGCGCGTCGATCCACACCTGGTCGGTGCCGACGAGGCCCACCGCGCTGGTCGTGGAGAACGCGCTCATCGCGGAGATGACGAGCGTGCCCGGCTGCAGCGAATCGACAGCGGTGACGATGCCGTCGAACGGCGCGCGCACGATGGTGTGGCTGAGCTGACGCTGCATCTCGTTCACCTGCGACAGCGCCTGCTGGTATTGCGGCGTCGCCTGAGGCGCGATATCGGGATTGCCGTTGAGCTTGGCGAGCTCGCTGTCGGCGGTCTGCTCGGCGGCGGCCAGCTGCTGCTGCGCCGTCACAAGTGTGAGGCGCGACTGGTCATAGGTCGCCGGCGCGATCGCATTGGCCTTCACCAGGCTCGCGTTGCGCGCGTTGTTGCGGGTATCGAGATCGACCTGCGCGCGCTGCGCGGCGACGGTGGCCTCCATCTGGCGATAGTCGTCCTTGGTGGACTGGATGGTCTGCACGGTCTCGGCCAGCATCGACTGCGCGTTGGCGAGCGCGATCTTGAACGGCGCCGGGTCGAGCGTGAACAGCACCTGGCCCTTTTTCACGTGCTGGCCTTCCACGACATTGACGGTCTTCACCAAGCCCGAAACGTCGGTGGAGACCATCAGCTTTGCCGACTGCACTTCGGCGTCGTCGGTGGAGACATACCGGCCGCCGGTCAGCCAGAAGGCGAGCGACACCACGGCCACCACCACCACGCCGCCGATCATCAGCACGCGGCGCAGGAACGCGCGGTCGGAGCGCAGCCGCTCGATGAAATCCCCGAGCGGGGACGCACGGCGGGCGGCGGCATATTGGACGGTATCGGTCTGCATCGCGTTCATGTTCTACTCTCCGGCCATTGCCAATTTGGAAATGCCGTCTCCTGACAGGTTGTTCTTGATGTGAAGCAGGGAGTCGACGACCAGTTTTCGCGTCTCCTCGCTCAAACCGTCCACAATTTCGCCGTGGAGCGCATCCTTGTAGCTCCAGATTTCCTCAAGAATCGGTTTCGCGGCCGGCAGCAGGTGCAGCCGGCGGATGCGGCGGTCGGCCGGATCGGCGCGGCGCTCGACCAGGCCGCGCGCCTCCAGCCGGTCGATCATCCGCCCCACCGTGATCGGCTCGACTTCGCAGATTGCCGCCATTTCATTCTGGGAAAGCCCGGGCTGGCGGTTGAGCCGGGCCAGGATGATCCATTGCGCCCGGGTCATGCCGAAGGCGCGGGCGCGCTGGTCGAACCTGGTTTTCATCAGGCGGGCGACGTCGTTCAGCACGATCATCAGGTCACGGTCGAAAGAGGCAGGCATGGGAAAGCATCCTTGAGCCTCGATAAGATAAGCCAAGCTATTATAAGCTTCAAGATCAATTTATGATCACGACTGATAATTTTAATCTATTACAATCAATGGCTTATTAGATACGCCGATGCTGGCGGTCGCGACTCTTTGGCGCTGTCCGGTTCAACGCCGCGGTCCTCGGACCCTTTGCCGGAATCCCGGCGGCCGTCGCCATGGCGCAAAAGAGACTCGCGGCGACGAACCCACCTGCGTCGCAAATCCGTCACGCAGCTTTCACCGGCCTGACATTTGCCGCCGTTAGGACCACCGCAGCCTTTCAGGGAAATGCGGGGGCTGGATGCCGCATCCGTTGCGGTCTTTTGCGTGTTCGAGCGGGGATTAAAATGACTCTCAAGGCAATTCTGTTGGGTACGGCTGCGTGCGCCCTGCTGGCGACGCCCGCCTTCGCGCAAGCGACCACAACCACGACGACGACCACCACGACGGTCAAGCATCACCACCACGCGACGCCGGCTGGCGAAAGCCGCATGGACCGCATGGAGCGGATGATCGAACAACAGGCGGCCGAGATCCACGAGCTCAAGTCGGAAATGCACGGCGGCACGGAAGTCGCGGCCTCGACGTCGGCCGAAGCGCCGGCACCGGCACCGCAGGTCAGCGCGGCCGAGTTCGAAGCCCTGCAGAACCAGGTCTACGAGCAGCAGGCGGCCAGCAAGGCCGCGACGACGGCGGCGACCGGCGGCTGGTGGGGCAGCACCAAGATCAGCGGCCGTTTCTTCATGGACGTCAGCAACATCGACGCGACCGGCAATGTGAAGAGCGCGCTCGGAACGGCGTTCCGTACGAAGAGCCCGTCCGACGGCTTCAACTACGATCTGAAGCGCGCCTATCTGATCGTCGATCACAAGTTCAACGACACCTACTCGGCGAACCTGACCTCCGACGCCACCTACGACAGCACGACCGGCGCATCGCAGGTCTTCATCAAGAAAGCCTACCTGCAGGCGTCCTACGATCCGGCCTTCAACGTCCGTCTCGGCGCCGCCGATCTGGCATGGGTGCCCTTCGTGGAAGGTCTCTATGGCTATCGCTATGTCGAAAACGTGCTGATCGACCGCACCAAGTTCGGCACGTCGACCGACTGGGGCGCGCACGTCTTCGGCAATTTCGATCTCGGCGGCCCGACCATCGGCTACCAGCTGTCCGCCGTGAACGGCTTCGGCTACAAGGCCGATCCGATCGGCGGCGGCACCAACCGCAGCGAGGGCGTCGATCTCGAGGGCCGCATCAACCTGAACTGGGACGGCTTCGTAGCGGCGGTCGGCGGTTATGACGGCAAGCTCGGAAAGGATGTGCAGAACACGTTCATCAACTGCGCCGTGACCGGCCCGGTGGACGAGAAGAGCACCTGCCATCCGGCGCAGCGCTTCGACGCCCTGCTGGCCTATACCAACGACGAGCTCCGCGTCGGCGCGGAATACTTCTCCGCCACGAACTTCAAGAGCGTGAATCTGGCTCCCGCGACCAAGGCCGACGGTTACTCGGCCTTCGCATCATGGAAGTTCGACCCGATGTGGAGCGTCTTCGGCCGTTAC
The DNA here is from genome assembly GCA_035601715.1 of Rhizomicrobium sp. GTDB lineage: Bacteria > Pseudomonadota > Alphaproteobacteria > Micropepsales > Micropepsaceae > Rhizomicrobium. The sequence goes on along the minus strand of DATNNS010000080.1, from coordinate 734 downwards.
GACTGGGTAAAGCCGACGGATGCGCTGATCTTCCCGGGTGCCAGCGAGCAGCGCAACCAGTACTACAACTTCGGCGTCTCCTATAGCCCGATCCCCGCTATCGACTTCGCGCTTGTCTACAAACACGACGCGATGCGGAACGGCGACTTCAGCGACTCCGACGTCACGACGTTCACGTGCTTCGACTCGTCGGGCCTGCCCGGCGCGCCCCCGGTCGCCCATGGCACGTGTAACCAGATCAACTACAACGAAATCGGCCTGTTCGCGCAGATCAATTTCTAAGCCTGAATCCCCTCCACTTGGCGCCGCCGGAGCAACCCTCCGGCGGCGTTTCTTTTCAGCCCGACGCCAGCGCGCCATAGCGGCCCTGGAAGAACACCAGCGGCTCGCCGGCCTCGCGCCGCGCGAAACGCAGCACGCGCCCCACCAGGATCGCGTGATCGCCACCTTCATGCACGGCATGGGTCTCGCATTCGAACACCGCCAGCGCGTCGGCCAATGCCGGCGGCCCGGCCTGCGTCGCGATCAGCTCGATGCCGTCCAGATGATGCGCGCCCTGTTTGGCCAGCCGCGCTGAAACGCTCTCATGCGCCGTGCCGAGCACGCTGATCGTGTGGCAGCGCGCCTGCGTGAACGCGTCATAGCGGTCCGACTTGCGGTCCAGGCACCACAGGACCAGCGGCGGGTCGAGCGAGACGGGCGTGAACGCGCTGACCGTCGTCCCGATGTCGTCG
>DATNNS010000079.1:0-3052 GCA_035601715.1 Rhizomicrobium sp. | reverse complement strand
GATCGCGCTTCAGATGGACGTGACGGATCGCGCCAGCGTCGAGGCAGCGGCGAAAGACGCGCGCGCGCTGGGAGCCATCTCGGTCCTGATCAACAATGCCGGCATCAACAAGCCGACCGATTTCGACAAGGTCACCGACGCGGACTGGGACTTCATCCTCGCCACCAACCTCAAGGGCCCCTTCATCTGCGCACAGGTGTTTCTGCCATTGCTAGCCGAAGCCGGCGGCGGCAGCGTCGTGCATATCGGCTCGGTCAGCGGCCAATATGGCGGCCCGCGCACGGCGCATTACGCGGCGTCGAAAGCCGGGCTGATCAGCCTCGCCCAGGTGATCGCCCGTTTCGGCGCGCAATATCGCGTTCGTTCCAACACGCTGGCCGCCGGCCTGATCGCCTCCGACATGGCCGCGGCCGGCATGGCGGCGGCGAGCGTGCAGAAGGCGGCCGAGAACATCCTGCTCAAGCGCCAGGGCACGACGCAGGAAGTCGCCGACGCCGCGGTGTTCCTCGCCAGCGATGCCGCGTCCTACATCACGGCGCAGACGCTGAACGTCAATGGCGGTCTCTACTTCTAGGAAAGCGCATTTGTGATGGGCAAGACCATTCTGATCGTCTCCGGCGGCATCGAAGCAGCCGACGCCGCCAAGCGCGCCAAGGAGATGGGGCTCTACGTCGTCGTCTCCGACCGCGACCCTGAAGCGCCCGGTTTCGCGTTCGCCGATTCCTGCATCATCGCCGACGTCTACGGCGCCGATGAGACCGCCGCCGCCGCCGACCGCTTCAACCGCAAGATCTGCAAGATCGACGGCGTGATCTGCGTCGCCGCCGATGCGCCGCAGACCACCGCCGCCGTCGCCAAGCGCCTCAACCTGCCGGGCCTGTCGCCCGAAAGCGCGCGCATCGCCTGCGACAAGCTCGCGATGAAGGAACGCTTCCTCGCCGCCGGCGTCGCGATCCCGTGGTTCTCGCCGGTGGCGACGCCGCAGGCCTTGCAGCGCATGGCGATCGAGCGCGGCCGCGATCTCGTGATCAAGCCGGTCGACAGCCGCGGCTCGCGCGGCGTGCAGCGCGTGGCCCAGGTCGCCGATCTCGACAAGGCCTTCGCGCTCGCCCGCGAGCATTCGCCGACCCAGCGCGTGATGGTCGAGCAGTATCTCGACGGCCCGCAGGTCTCCACAGAGTCCATCGTCGTGAACGGCCGCTGCTTCACGCCGGGCTTTTCCGACCGCAACTACGAATTCCTCGAGCGCTATGCGCCGTTCTTCATCGAGAACGGCGGCGACCTGCCGAGCCATCTGCCGGCCGACACGCAAGCCAAGGTGCGCGAGATGGTGGCCCGCGCGGCCCAGGCGCTCGGCATCGTCAACGGCACCGTCAAGGGCGACATCGTCGTGCACAATGGCGAGCCCCATATCATCGAGCTCGCGGCGCGGCTCTCCGGCGGCTTCTTCTGCACGCGCGAGATCCCGCTCAACACCGGCGTCGACTTCATCGGCGCCGCGATCAAGGTCGCGCTCGGCGAATCCGTTACCGCCGAAGAGCTGGAGCCGAAGGAATTCACCCCCGTGATCCAGCGCTACGCCTTTCCCAAGCCCGGCCGCGTGACCAGCGTGGCGGGCGCGGACGAAGCGCGCAGGATTCCCGGCATCGCCGAAGTCGTTATCACCGCGAAACCGGGCGACATCATTCCGCCGGCCGGCGACAAGCGGCCTTCGGGCGCGATGGTGCTCGCCACCGGCACCAGCCGCGAGAACGCGCTGGCCGCGGCCAACGACGCGCTGTCGCATATCCGGATCGTCACGGCATGAACGCGCCGCTGCGCACGCGCGAGATCGACGCGGCTAGCACGCTGCGCCTGTTCGCGTTGTTCCATTGCAACCTCGCCTTCTCTTCCATCGAGGAAGAGCAACGCGGCGAAGTGATCCGCCGCTGCTATTGGCCGCTGCTCGAACTTGCGCAGAAGCACGGACCCATCGGGCTCGAAGCAACCGGCTTCACACTGGAAGAAATCGCCGCGCGCGATCCGGACTGGATCGCCCGCACCCATGCGCTGATCGCGTCGGGACGGATCGAGCTGATCGGCTCGGGCTACGCCCAGATCATCGGGCCGTTGGTACCCGCGCGCGTGACGGAAGAAAACCTCAAGCTCGGCAATCAGGTTTATGACCGTTTGCTCGGGGCCCGCCCGACGCTCGCGCTCGTCAACGAGCAGGCTTATTCCGCGGGGCTCGTCGGGCTTTATCTCGATGCCGGCTACCGCGCGATCGCGATGGATTGGGACAATCCCGGCGCCAATCATCCCGCGTGGCCGGCCGAAACCCGCCATCTGCCGCAGCGCGCGGTGGGCAGCGACGGACGCGACATCGGCCTGTTGTGGACCAGCACCGTCGCGTTCCAGAAATTGCAGCGCTTCGCCCATGGCGATATCGCGCTGGACGATTACCTCGACTATCTGCGCGAGCGCGGTGGCCCGGATGAGCGCGTGCTGTGCGTCTATGCCAGCGATGCGGAGATTTTCGATTTCCGCCCCGGCCGTTATCGCACCGAAGAGATTGTTTCAGGCGAAAGCGAATGGGCGCGGCTGGAACAGGCATTCGCGGCGATGGAACAGGCGCTGGTCGCGCCGAGCGCAGCGCTGGCACTGTCGTCGAATACAAATGCCAACCGGAAACTCCATCTCGAAACGCCGGCCTGCCCCGTGCCGGTCAAGAAGCAGCGCAAATACAATCTGTCCCGCTGGGCCGTGACCGGCCGCGACGACATCGCGATCAACGCGGCGTGCCAAAGAATCTATGAATCGCTTGTGGCCACCGATGCCGGCGATGCGGCCTGGAAAGAGCTTTGCTACCTGTGGTCCAGCGACTTCCGCACGCACATCACCGAGAAAAGATGGGCGGCGTTCGCAGAGAGGCTGAAGAAGGTTGACCAATCCACCACCTCCCCCTTGCGGGGAGGTCGGAGCGCGCAGCGCTCCGGGTGGGGGGACGGTGGTGACGCGTCAAACACCGTCCCCCCACCCGAACCGGCTTCGCCGGTTCGACCTCCCCGCAAGG
>DATNNS010000078.1:0-2261 GCA_035601715.1 Rhizomicrobium sp. | reverse complement strand
AACCACATGAGCGTTCATTCATTTGCCGATAGCCTTTTTCACACCCGCCTGAAGGCGTCGTCGGGCGCGCTGTTCTGGATCGGCCTGGCGCTCGTGGTGGTCGGCATCGCGGCGATCGCGTTTCCGATCTTCTCCACGCTGGTCGCCGCGTTGCTCGTCGGCTGGACGTTCCTTTTGTCCGGCACGCTGATGTTCGTCGGCGCGTTCTCGATCCACGGCACCGGTCCGTTCTTCGGCTCGCTGTTGATCGGCCTGCTGTCGGTCGTCGCCGGCGTGTTCCTGCTGTTCAATCCGCTTGCCGGCGCGCTCGCGCTGACCATCCTACTCGCCGTCGTCTTCCTGATCCAGGGCGCGGTCGAGCTCGTCTTCGCGTTCGAGATGCGGCCGCATACGGGTTGGCTGTGGATGGCGATCTCCGGTCTCGCCAGCATCCTGCTCAGCCTGGTGATCGCGGCGGGCCTGCCGGCGACCTCGGTCATCGCGCTCGGCATCCTTCTGGGGATCAACCTGCTGACGACCGGCCTGGGCTATCTCTTCGTCTCGCGTGCGATACAACCGGCCTGACAGAAAAACGCCGGAGCGAGGGGGTCGCTCCGGCGTTTGTGCTTGGGCGTCGCGGCTGTTGGGGGGAACGGCCTGCGACCCAACTTATCTGGGAAGGCCGGCGGCGGCTTTCAAGACCTCAGAAAACCCAATCTTTTGAGGCCCTTACGATGAAATCCCGGAATGCGGCAACGCGCTTGGACTGGCGCAGGGCGTCGCAATAGACCAAATGCACGTCGAAGGTCGGGCCTTCGACCTCGGGCAACACTTTCACCAGCCCGCGATGCTCGGCCGCGAGATAGTCCGGAAGCGCGGCGATGCCCATGCCGGCTTCGGCCGCCATCAGGATGCCGGTTATGTTGTTGATGCGCAGCGCGTTGACGCAGCCGCCCGGCGTCACGCGCCGCACGGTGTCGATCAGCCAGTTCACGTCGCGGATTTCCGGCGCCGCGGTTTCGCCATAAGCGACCAGCGAATGCGTGGCGAGATCCTCGATCCGCGCCGGCGTGCCGGTGCGCGCGAGATAATCGGGCGAGGCATAGAGATGATAATGCACCGTGAACAGCTTGCGCTGGATGAGGTCGGCCTGAACCGGCGCGCGCATGCGAATGGCAAGATCGGCCTCGCGCTGCGCCAGGTCGAGCTCGCGATCCTCGAACACCAGATGGACCTGGAGTTCGGGAAAATCCTTCATGAATTCGCGCATCCGCGGCAGCACCCAATAGATGCCAAGCCCGTGGCTGGTGGTGACCTTGAGCGAGCCGCGGGGCGCGGACTGCGCATTCTTGAGCGCCTCTTCGGCCTGGCCGAGCCGTGTCAGCACGTCCGCGACGGCGCCATAGAGCAACTCGCCCTCGTCGGTCAGCGTCAAGCCGCGCGCGTGGCGCTGGAACAGGGGCGTGGAAATTTCTTCCTCGAGCGCGCTGATCTGCCGGCTCACCGCCGACTGGCTCAGCACCAGCATCTGGCCGGCATGCGTGAAGCTGCCGGCCGAGGCGACGGCGTGAAAGATGCGCAGCTTGTCCCAATCCATCACGCGCTCCCTAGTGCCCGCCGGCGAGAAACTTTTCCGCTTCGAGCGCTGCCATGCAGCCCATGCCGGCGGCGGTCACCGCCTGGCGGAAGATCTTGTCTTTCACATCGCCGGCCGCGAACACGCCCGGCACGCTGGTGCGCGTCGAATCCGGCGCGGTCTTGATGTAGCCGTCGCGGTCCATCTCGATCTGGCCTCGGAACAGTTCCGTCGCCGGCATGTGGCCGATGGCGATGAACAATCCGTCGACGGCCAAGGTCGTCTGCGTGCCGTCCTCGATGTTGCGCAGCTTGATCGCCTCGACGGCGCGCGGCGCGTTGCTACCAAGAACCTCGTCGACCACCGAATCATAAATGATTTCAATTTTCGCATTGGCGGCGAGGCGCATCTGGTTGGTCTTGTCGGCGCGCAGGAAAGCGCGGCGGTGGATGAGCGTCACCTTGTCGGCGAAATTGGTCAGGAACAGCGCTTCCTCAGCCGCGGTATTGCCGCCGCCGATCACGGCCACGTTCTTGCCGCGGAAGAAGAACCCGTCACAGGTGGCGCAGGCCGAGACGCCGAAGCCCTTGAAACTCTCCTCGCTCGGCAAGCCCAGCCAGTTCGCGCTCGCGCCGGTGGCGATGATCAGCGTCTCCGCCAGGTAGCGGTCGCCGGAATCGCCGATCAGGGTGAACGGACGCTTGGC
>DATNNS010000077.1:0-6469 GCA_035601715.1 Rhizomicrobium sp. | reverse complement strand
CGCCATGCCGAGCGCGCGTTCGAAGGCCGCGCCTTCGCGGTCGCGCGCAACGTGCCCTATGCCGGCGGCTACACGACCCATCTTCATGGCCGGCCGACGCGCGGCGTGCATGCGCTGCAGATCGAGATCAACCGCGTGCTCTATCTCGACGAGGAGCAGATCAAGCCCGGCCCGCGCTTCGACGACGTGCGCGCGCGCATCGCGGGCGCGTTGCGCGATCTGGTGGCGATCGATGCGTCGGCGCTGCGGCCGCGGCGCGACATGCCGTTCGCGGCGGAATGATCAGTTGTTCTTGGACCAGGTCGCGTCGTCGACTTCCTCGATGACGATGCGCACATAGCAATAGCCCAGCACATGGCGGAACAGCCGGCGGCAGACCCGTCCGCGATAGACCTCGCGCTCGCCCATCCGCGAACGCGGGATTTCGACGAAGTCGCCGGACGCGGGGATCATGCCGAAACCGTGCTCGTCGCCGAACACCAGATCGGCGGTGCCGCCGATCTCTTCGAGCTTGGTCTCGCCCTTGGCAAGGAACACATAGTCGATCTCGTATTTCACCGGCAAATCCTCTGGCAGGGAAAGCGCATGGTTGAAGGCGCGCAGCGCGCTCGTCAACCCAAAGATTCGTGGCCAAAGATTCGTGGGCGCACGCTGGAGGGAGATCGAAAAAAGGCCGCTCCCGAAGGAGCGGCCAAGTTCAGGGAGGAAACGCCCAAGAAGGGCCGCGGAGCACCACGGGAAGCGATACTGCGCTGCAACAATATGGCAGTGACTTCGCTGCGCTGCAAGAAAAATGATGGAGAAACTCGCATCAATTTCTTCCAATAAATATAATCAAATCATGAAGTTGCATATCTATTGGGCGGATTGCCGGATTCCAGTGCAACGCAGCATTTTACAGATTCATCAAAGTATTACCGCGCTGCAACAAAGAAGTCGCGTTCTTGCGTCATGCAGGCGTCAGCCCGATCCGAATGATTCGCGTAAAGGAGTATCGGATGGCCGAAATAGCCTGGTTGGAAGCGCCTGAGTTTGTGTTTCGCGAGGCCTTGCGCCGCAGGCCCGATGCGCCGCCCGCGCGCCATTGTCCACCGGCGCCGCGCCGCGGCATCCGCCATCACCGCACCATCTTCATTTCCGACACTCATCTGGGAACCCGTGGCTGCAAGGCCGAGCTGCTGGCGGATTTTCTCGCCGCCAACCAATGCGAGACGCTCTATCTGGTCGGCGACATCGTCGACGGCTGGCGGCTGAAGCACAAATGGTTCTGGCCCGAGGCGCACAACCGCGTGCTGCAGGCGATCCTGCACAAGATCGACACCGGCACGCGCGTGATCTTCGTGCCCGGCAATCACGACGAGCTGTTCCGCGCCTATTGCGGTCGCACCATCGCCGGCGTCGAGATCACGCGCGAGGCGCTCCACGAGACGGCCGACGGCAAGCGCCTGCTGGTCATCCATGGCGACCAGTTCGACAGCGTCATCGCCTGCGCCAAATGGCTCGCCCATCTGGGCGACTGGGCCTACAGCACCGCGCTCGAACTGAACGAATGGTGGAGCGCCGCGCGCCGCGGCCTCGGCCTCGGCTACTGGTCGCTCTCCGCCTGGCTCAAGCAGAAGGTGAAGAATGCCGTCGACCACATCAACCGCTTCGAGGAGACCGTGGCCGATCACGTCCGCGCCCGCGGCCTCGACGGCGCCGTGTGCGGTCATATTCATCACGCTCAGATCCGCGAGATCGGCGGCGTCCTCTACATCAACGATGGCGACTGGGTTGAAAGCTGCACCGCGCTTGTCGAAGATGCCCGCGGAAGACTGGAGATTCTCTCCTGGGCCGCGCCGCACCGCGAACACGCCACCACCTTCGAGCCGGACGCCGTCGCCGTTCCAGCCTGAGGAGTCGCGCTTGAGCGGCGCGGCGGCTTTCCGCGTCCTCATCGTAACCGACGCCTGGCACCCGCAAGTCAATGGCGTGGTGCGCACCCTCGAAATGCTGGGCCACGATCTGGAGGCCTTGGGCCACCAGGTCCGCTACGCGACGCCGGAAGGCCGCCTCAGCGTGCCGATGCCGACCTATCCCGAAATCCGCCTCGCTTTGTTTCCCCGCCGCGGCTTGGAAAAGATGGTCGACGACTTCGATCCCAATGCGATCCATATCGCCACCGAAGGCACGCTCGGCATGAGCGCGCGCGCGATCTGCCTCAAGCGCGCCATCCCCTACACCACCTCGTTCCATACCCGTTTCCCCGAATATGTCCGCGCCCGCTTTCCCATCGTGCCCGAAAGCGCCGTCTACGGCTTTCTGCGCTGGTTCCATGGGCCGGCCGCGACCATGATGGTGGCGACGCCGTCGCTGAAGAGCGAGATGGAAGCGCATGGTTTCACCAATGTGAGCCTGTGGTCGCGCGGCGTCGATGTCGATGCGTTCCGTCCGATCGAAGGCGCGTCACTGCCCTTCGCGAAGCCGATCTGGCTCAATGTCGGCCGCGTCGCGGTGGAGAAGAATCTCGACGCGTTCCTGTCGCTCGACCTGCCCGGCACCAAAGTGATCGTCGGCGACGGGCCCGCGCGTGCTCAGCTCGCGCGCAAATATCCCGACGCGAAATTCCTCGGGCCCAAGAGTGGCGAAGATCTCGCGCGCTGCTATGCGGCCAGCGACGTGTTCGTATTCCCCAGCCGCACCGATACGTTCGGCCTCGTCGTGCTCGAAGCGCTGGCCTGCGGTACGCCCGTCGCCGCTTATCCGGTGCAGGGTCCGCGCGACGTGATCGGCGACGCCCCCGTCGGCGCGCTCGACGACGACCTCAAAGCCGCTTGCGAACGCGCGCTGACAATCCCCCGCGACACCTGCCGCGCCTTCGCGCTGACCCGGTCATGGCGCGCCTGCACCGAGCAATTCGTGGCCAATTTGCCGGTCTACCAACCCTCCCCTTGAGGGAGGGTTGTTTATTCACATCGTCACAACGACCGCGCCATTGCCGCGCCGCTGCTTCACATAATCGAAAGCCTGGCGCGCCTGCGCGAGCGGGAATTTGACGGCGATGCGCGGATGGGTTTTGCCCGCTGCCGCCCAGGCAACCGCATCTTCCAGCGCGGCGCGGGCGCGAGCGCCATGCGACTGCACCGTCAGCGGCACATTGGCGGCGACCAGATACATATCGCGCGCGAACAGCGCCGCGAGATTGACGCGCGGCACGCGCCCCGCCGCGAAGCCGGCCGAGACGAAGCGCGCGCCGATCGCGGCCGCGCCCATCGCAGCGTCGAACGCATCGCCGCCGACCGGATCGAAGATCACGTCCACGCCCTTGTCGCCGGTCACCGCACGCACCGCATCGCCCAGCACGCCGCTCGACGCATCGATAATGTGATCGGCGCCGTAATCGCTTGCGAGCGCGAGACGCGCCTCACCGCCTGCCACCGCGATGGTGCGGGCGCCGAGCTGCTTGGCGGTCTCGATCGCCGCCAGCCCGGTGAAGCCGCCCGCCCCCATCACCAGCACGGTCTCGCCCGCGGCCAGCCCCGCCTTTTCGCGCAGCGCCAGGATTGCCCCGCCATAGGCGACGGGCAGGCTCGCTGCCTGCGCGTCGGCCAGGCCGTCGGGTAGCGCAACGCATAATTCGGCTGCCGTCACTACCTGCTCCGCCAGCCCGCCCCAGGCGACAAACGCCGCCACGCGCTGGCCGCGCTTGAGCCCGGTCACGCCTTCGCCTAGCGCCGCGACGGTTCCCGCCACCTCCAGCCCCGGGGTGAACGGCACGGCGGGGCGCGGGCTGCGCTCGCCCGCCACCGCGGCAAAGTCCGCCAGATGGACGCCGGCGGCGGCGACCGCAATCAGCACCTGGCCGGGCGCCGGCATGGGCGCCGCCACCTCCTCCAGCGCCAGAAGTTCAGACCCGGAAAGCCGGTGTGCCCGGAACGATTTCATGCCGTCCATCCTCCGGGGCGACCGTGCCGCGAGCGCGGGCCGAGCGCAACCTGGGTTTCCCTCGCCGCTACGAAGGTGGAAAAGCGTGTCCAAAGCGCTCTGGCGTCATCCTGCCGCCATGATAGTTTCCCGGCCCCGACGAGAGTTCCTGACACATGCCGCCCCAACAGAACCGCGAAGTCCTCCGGCTCGCGCCACAGGAATGGCTGTTCCTCGGGCTCGTCGTGCTGGGCTGGGCGATCTTCGTGATCTCGCTCGGCAAGGACATGTCGTGGGATTTCCGCAATTACCATTGGTACATCCCCTACGCCTTCCTGAACGGGCGCATGAGCCTGGACATTTCCGTCGCTCACCAGGCGACGTTCTACAATCCGGCGCTCGACATTCCCTTCTATCTGCTCGCCACGCACGCGCCGTCCTGGGTGGCGCTCGGCACGCTGGGCGCCGTGCAGGGCGCCAACGTGGTGCCGCTCTATCTGATGGCGCGCTCGATCCTGACGACGCCGCAGCGCAAACTGGTCGCCGCCATCGTCGCGCTGTTCTGCATGACCGGCGGATTGACGCTCAGCCTGTCCGGCACGACCTATTACGACACCGTGATGAGCGTGTTCGTGCTCTGCGGCCTCGCGCTGGTTATCGCGCAACGGGAAACCTTGCGCGACGGGACGCTGGCGCGCGGCGCGCTGATCGCCGGCGCGGCTGGGCTTCTGGTCGGCACGGCCGTCGCGCTCAAGCTGCCCGAAGCGCCGTTCGCGCTGGGCTTTGCGGCGACGCTGCTGATCTTGCCGGGCGATCTCAGGCACCGCGCCACGCGCTTCTTCGCAGGCGCGCTCGGCGGCGCCATCGGCATCGCGCTGTTCGCGGGCTTCTGGTACGTCAAGATGGCGCATCTGACAGGCAACCCGCTCTTTCCCTATTTCAACCAGGTTTTCCATTCCCCGCTCGCCCTCACCGCCTCCTACCGCGACGAACGTTTCCTGCCGCATAGCCTTTATGACGCGCTGATCCTGCCGTTCCTGTTCTCGATCGACTGGCATGTCGCCGACGACCTGCCGTTCCAGGACATCCGCGTCGGCCTCGCCTACGTCTTCGTGATCCTCGCTTTGCCGGTCTGGCTGTTCGCGAAACGCCCGCGCGAATCTCTCGTCGCGTCCGACGCGGCGGCGGCCCTGTTCGGCTTCGCGGCCGTCTCCTATGTCGCCTGGATCGCGATCTTCGCGATCTATCGCTACATCGTGCTGCTGGAGATGCTCGGGCCGCTGCTTGTCGTCGCGGCCATCGGGCTGTGGCCGGTTTCCGTGCGCGCACGATTCATCACCGCGGCCGTCATGCTGCTGTTCGCAGGGCTCACCATGCGCACCGGAATCCTGAAGCGTGCACCGCTCGGCGACCCCTACATCCAGGTCACCATGCCGCCCATCGTCGACCCCGACCACGCCATGGTGCTGATGACGGGTGAAGGACCGTTGGGGTTCCTCGCGCCGTCCATCCCGCACCAGGTGCCGATCATCCGCATCGACGGCTGGATGATCCAGCCCAATGACGGCTCGCGGCTGACCGCCGAAGCGCGCCGCCGCGTGGGCGCCTTCAAGGGCGATCTGTACGCGATCTTCGGCACTTACGAACTGCCGCGCAGCACCGACGCGCTCTCGCAATACGGCCTTGCGGTCAAGCTCTCCGAATGCGGGGATATTGTCACCAACCTCGGCGAGGACTATCGCTTCTGTCCACTGATCCGGATTGCCAAGCCATGAGCGCAGCGCGCATCGCCGTCCTCATCCCCTGCTACAACGAGGACGCCGCCATCGGCCAGGTGGTGCGCGATTTCCGCAGCAGCCTGCCGCGCGCCGAAATCTATGTCTACGACAACAATTCCAAGGATCAGACCGTCGCGCGCGCGCGCGAGGCCGGCGCTATCGTGCGCAGCGAGCCGCGCCAGGGCAAAGGCAACGTCGTACGCCGCATGTTCGCCGACATCGAGGCCGACATCTATCTGCTGGTCGACGGCGACGACACCTACGACGCGAGCGCGGCGCCGATGCTGGTGAAGAAACTGGTCGATGAGGGCTATGACATCGTCTCCGGCCGGCGCATCGCGACCGCGACCGATGCCTATCGCGCCGGTCATGTGCTCGGCAACAAGCTGCTCACCGGGCTCACCGCGCTGATGTTCCGCGTGCGCCTGCACGACATGCTGACCGGCTACCGCATCATGTCGCGGCGCTTTGTGAAATCCTTTCCGTTCACCGCCGAAGGCTTCGGCATCGAGACCGAACTCACCGTCCATGGCGTTCGGCTTCTGATGCCGATGGTGGAGGTGGACACGCGCTACAAGGAGCGGCCCGAGGGTTCGGTCAGCAAGCTCAACACCTATCGCGACGGCTTGCGCATCCTGTTCACCATCGCGGCCCTGGTGCGCGAGGAACGTCCGCTTATTTTCTTCAGCGGGATTTTTGCGGTGCTGGCGATCCTGTCGCTGCTGGTGGGCACGCCCGTGGTGCTGGAGTTTTACCGCACCGGCTATGTGCCGCGGCTGCCGACCGCG